>NZ_JAWOTD010000006.1:0-262029 GCF_033338715.1 Vibrio sp. Vb1337
CGGATTCGAACCATCGAAGGCAGTGCCGGCAGATTTACAGTCTGCTCCCTTTGGCCACTCGGGAACCCCTCCAGGGTGTTTTATACTTAAAAGTTAGTTTCCCAACCTAGCTTTCAAGTTGTTCTCACGTTTAAAGGAAAAACATAAGAAAGAATATGGTGGAGGGGGACGGATTCGAACCATCGAAGGCAGTGCCGGCAGATTTACAGTCTGCTCCCTTTGGCCACTCGGGAACCCCTCCAGAGGATTTTTATACTTAGTAAGATGTTTTCCCAACTCATCTCCCAAGTGCGGAGCGAATCATAGCAAACTCGCTCAGGCTGTAAAGCGTTTTTCTTACGTTTTTACGTTGAATGCTGTCTTTTTGGGCAAAGATGGTAGAAAGTCAGCGTTTTGTTTGTCCTTTGAACAGAAGAGAAGCGCGCTTTTTACTTGAATTTACACTACTTGACGTTAAACACCGTATCTACTGATAAACTGTAAGCAGTTTAATGACATAAGTTTATTCGTTTAGAAGTCAATATCATGAGCATGAAAGCCACGTTATCGTTATCTGTTTTAACGCTTTCTATATTACTGAGTTCTCCATCGGTTTGCGCTGCGATGCGAGGAGGCTCAGCGGTTACCGTTGTGACTGAACAAGTAGAAACGCACGAGATCAATCAATCCTTAACTCTTATCGGCAAATTAAAGGCAGCGGAGTCTGTGGTTGTCGCATCGGAAGTCGCCGGCAAAGTGAATCAAATCGCTGTTAAAGCGAATCAAAATGTTCAGCAAGACCAGTTATTAATTAAGTTAGATGACGATAAGGCTCAAGCCGCTTTGATTGAGGCAAAGGCGTATCTAAAAGATGAACAGCGTAAGTTAAAAGAGTTCCAACGTTTGGTTAAGCGGAATGCGATTACTCAAACTGAAATCGATGCACAAAAAGCCAGTGTTGAAATAGCACAAGCGAGGCTAGATGCTGCTCAAGCCAATTTAGCTGATCTCCATATTACTGCTCCATTTTCTGGCACTGTTGGTTTTATCGATTTTAGCCGCGGCAAAATGGTCAGTGCGGGTACTGAACTTTTGACGTTGGATGATCTTTCCGTCATGGAACTGGATTTACAAGTACCGGAGCGCTATTTATCGATGCTTTCTATTGGTATGGAAGTCATCGCTAAAACCAGTGCATGGGGTAGCCAGATCTTTACTGGTCAAGTCACAGGTATTGATACGCGTATCAGCGCCGAAACACTGAATCTTCGCGTGCGTATTGAGTTTGATAACCCAGAAAATCAATTGAAGCCGGGCATGTTGATGAACGCTTCACTAGCATTTCCTGCTATTAAGGCGCCAATCATTCCTGTTCAAGCGCTTGAATACTCCGGAACTAAACGTTTTGTATATGTAATTGATGAAAACAACAAAGCTACTCGTCAAGAAGTGTCGCTAGGTGCTCGTGTTGGTAACGAGGTGGTGATCGAATCTGGTGTTGAGATTGGTGACAAGATTGTGGTTCAAGGCATTGTTAACATGCGTGATGGTGTCGAAGTGAAAGAAATTGTCGCGCCACTAAAAGCGAACACCACGGATGTGACACGCAATGACAGTGAATCGGATGAGGAAGAAAACTAATGTTACTGTCCGACGTTTCAGTTAAACGCCCTGTCGCGGCGTTGGTTCTGAGCATGCTGTTGTGTGTGTTTGGCTTTGTGTCATTCACCAAATTAGCCGTTCGTGAAATGCCTGATATAGAAAGCCCAGTCGTTTCTATCAGTACGCGTTATGAGGGTGCATCGGCGACTATTATTGAAAGCCAAATTACCTCCGTTTTGGAAGACCAGCTTTCTGGGATCAGTGGAGTTGATGAAATTAGCTCCACTACTCGTAACAGCATGTCGCGTATCACGATCACGTTTGAATTAGGTTACGATCTCAACACAGGTGTGAGCGACGTGCGTGATGCTGTGGCTCGTGCTCAGCGCTCGCTACCTGATGAAGCGGATGACCCTATTGTTTATAAGAACAATGGCTCGGGAGAGGCGTCGCTCTATATCAATCTCAGTTCTGCAGAGATGGACCGTACTCAATTAACCGATTATGCCGAACGTGTATTGATGGACCGCTTTAGCCTGATCTCTGGGGTTAGCTCCATTGATCTCTCCGGTGGTTTGTACAAGGTAATGTACGTGAAGCTTAAGCCAGAACTAATGGCTGGACGTTCAGTTACAGCTTCGGACATTACATCAGCTTTGCGAAGTGAGAACCTAGAAAGCCCAGGTGGTGAAGTTCGCAACGACTCAACGGTAATGTCCGTGCGTACGGCTCGTACTTATAACACGCCTGAAGATTTTCAATATCTTGTCATTAAACGCGCAAGCGACAATACACCTATCTATTTAAAAGATGTAGCAGATGTCTTCATTGGTGCAGAAAACGAAAACTCAACCTTCAAAAGTGATGGTGTAGTAAACATCAGTCTTGGTGTGGTACCGCAGTCAGACGCAAACCCGTTAGAGGTTGCGAAGCTGGTTAGGTCTGAAGTCGATAACATCCAGAAGTTCTTACCAGAAGGTACACGTCTTGCGATAGATTACGACGCGACAGTATTTATCGAGCGTTCAATCGAAGAGGTGTACAGCACGCTATTTATCACGGGCGGCTTGGTGATTTTGGTGTTGTACATTTTCATCGGCCAAGCTCGTGCAACCTTAATTCCTGCGGTTACGGTACCTGTTTCTCTGATTTCTTCGTTCATTGCCGCGTACTACTTTGGGTTTTCTATCAACTTGATCACCTTGATGGCGTTGATATTATCGATTGGTTTGGTGGTGGATGACGCAATTGTGGTTGTAGAGAATATCTTCCACCATATTGAACGCGGTGAATCGCCATTACTCGCCGCATATAAAGGCACAAGAGAGGTTGGTTTTGCTGTTATAGCAACAACATTAGTGCTGGTGATGGTGTTCTTACCGATCTCCTTTATGGATGGCATGGTAGGTCTACTATTTACAGAGTTTTCTGTATTGCTGGCTATGTCGGTCATATTCTCCTCTTTGATTGCCCTGACGCTGACTCCTGTATTAGGTAGTCAGATTTTGAAAGCGAATGTAAAACCAAATCGATTCAATGAAGCGGTTGATCGCTTGTTTAGCAAGCTTGAGAGTGGTTATCGCGCATTATTGAAAGGCACATTGAAAGTACGTTGGGCTGCTCCGCTGGTGATTCTAGCTTGTTTGGGCGGTAGCTATTTCTTGATGAATCAGGTACCGGCCCAACTGACTCCACAAGAAGATCGCGGTGTGATATTCGCGTTTGTGCGCGGTGCAGATGCTACGTCATACAATCGTATGTCAGCCAATATGGATATTGTCGAAGACCGATTGATGTCATTACTAGGGCAAGGTTATCTGAAGTCATTCAGCATCCAAACGCCAGCGTTTGGTGGCCAGGCAGGAGACCAGACAGGCTTTGTGATCATGATTCTAGAAGATTGGAACGAACGTGATATCACGGCTCAGCAAGCCCTTAACAAAGTACGTAAAGAATTGGCAGGTATCCCAGATGTTCGAGTGTTCCCATTTATGCCAGGTTTCCAAGGTGGTTCGAGTGAGCCAGTTCAGTTCGTATTAGGCGGCTCTGATTACGGTGAGCTCGTTGTTTGGGCTGAAATGCTAAAGAACAAAGCAGAAGAATCACCAATGATGGAAGGAGCAGAGATAGATTACTCGGAAAAAACGCCTGAGTTATTGGTTACAGTTGACCGACAGCGTGCCGCAGAGCTAGGAGTCAGTGTTCAAGACATTTCTGACACCCTAGAAATCATGCTCGGTGGTAAAAGCGAAACGACTTATGTTGAGCGTGGCGAAGAGTACGATGTGTATCTTCGCGGTGATGAAAATAGCTTTAATAATGCTGCAGATTTAAGTCAGATTTATCTGCGCACGAATAGCGGTCAGCTAGTGACGTTAGATGCGGTCACAAAAATTGAAGAAGTGGCGGCCTCTATTCGTCTTTCTCACTACAACAAACAGAAGTCTATCACTATTACTGCCAACCTGTCGGAAGGTTATACATTAGGAGATGCGCTGAATTACCTAGACCAGGAAGCCATCGACAACTTACCGGGTGACATTTCGGTGAGCTATTCGGGGGAGTCGAAAGACTTTAAAGAGAACCAAGCGAGTGTTGCTGTTGTGTTTGCATTGGCACTACTAGTGGCGTATCTCGTGTTGGCGGCTCAGTTTGAAAGCTTCGTAAACCCGCTAGTGGTCATGTTTACGGTGCCGATGGGTGTATTTGGTGGCTTCCTTGGTTTGGTTATTATGGGCCAAGGTATGAACATTTATAGCCAGATCGGCATGATCATGTTGATTGGTATGGTGACGAAAAACGGTATTTTGATCGTAGAATTTGCCAATCAGCTACGTGATCGTGGCGTTGGGTTTGAAAAAGCGATCATTGATGCAGCTGCGCGACGTCTACGTCCAATCTTGATGACTGCGTTTACCACACTTGCTGGCGCAATTCCGTTGATCGTATCGACAGGGGCGGGTTATGAGAGCCGTATTGCCGTGGGTACGGTAATCTTTTTCGGGATGGGTTTTGCGACATTGGTGACCTTGTTTGTTATCCCGGCAATGTACCGATTGATTTCGGCTAAAACACAAGCACCAGGTCATGTAGAAGCAGAGTTAAACAAAGCAATTAGCCATGATACGAAGGGCCGTGTTGCCCACCCCTAGCAGTAGCACGTAAAGCTTTGATTGAAAACACCGGGCAATTTTTGTTCGGTGTTTTTTTATATAGATAGTGATTACTTATAGATTTAATGATTATTTTTGTTTATTATTTCGCCACTTCTTCGAGGGGCACAGGACTCGCTCATCGTTTTGACTGAATGTTGGGTCTTGTTAGGTTTAATGCTAGGAAAGCAGCCTATGCCTATTATTATTGAGGTGTTTCCTTGAAAAAAGTACGTGGTAGTTACATGGTCGAAATGGTTTTAGTTGCAGGTGTTATGGCGTTGCTAGCAACTACCGCACTTCCAACGTTGACGAATGCATTAAAAGATCGTCAAGATGGTATTTTGCATTCTCTCGATGCTGGTCAACCAAGCAACCATGTGAACAAAGAGGCTACAGAAACGTTCTCTGTTCAGTAAGTGACGACATATTATAGAATCTAAAAGAAGCCGAGGTAAAACTCTCGGCTTCTTTGTTTTTCAATTATGGAAACTTGGTGCTATCTAATGTTAGAAGCGTTTCCCTAGGCTGATTTGTACACCTTCGTAGCTGTCGTAAAAATCTTCAAAACCCATATCCGCGACATTATAAATGTACTCTGCGCGTAACCAGATATCTGTACTCATATCCCAATGGACGCCAGCACCGATGTTGAATAGTGCGCCTGAGTCATCTGTGACTTTTTGTTCGTTTGGTACGTACATTTCGGCTTGAGTGCCAAGCGCTGTTACGCGACCGAATAGTGATAGTGGAGTATCGCCTAAGTCATCACTCGTTACAACAGCTGACATACCTGCTTGGTAATAGTGAAGATCTAAGTCAGTTTTTAGAGCATCGTTCTTAAGTTCATTTTGTGAATAGCGCAGAACCCCTTCAAACGCGAGGTATTGGTTTACATGGTAACCCCAGCCAACTGTGATATGTGGTGTTGACCACTCATTGTCTCTATCCGAGCCGAAATACGGTGTATCAAAACCAACGTTACCAGTACCCAGATAAAAATAAGATTGATGAGCTTGTTCTTGAGCAGCTAAAGTTGGCACGCTAATGGTCAAGGCAGACAATAATAGAATGGCGTTTTTCATAACTAGACGATAACCTTGGTAAAAGACCGTTGTAATGATTTGTTTAAATGTTAATTCAATCAATAGGATGGACGGTAATTATCATATCAGCTTTTATCAAAGGTAGTGATTTTAGAATGGGAATTGTTGCGCTAAAGCATACTTATTACTCATGACTACCGACTAACTAGATATGGTGACGAAAGCTAGCTAAATAAGAGAGAAGGAAAGGAAAGTGGCTGAATTCAAATACAAAAACTTGACTCAAGAAGAACAAGATAAGTTAGACGCGGCGACATTTCGCCGTTTATTGGCGCATTTAGATGCCAACAAAGACGTACAAAACATCGACCTGATGATCCTTGCGGGCTTCTGTCGCAACTGCTTTAGCAAATGGTATAAATCTGAGGCTGAAAATCTCGGTTTGGATTTAGATATTGATGACGCTCGCGAACGTGTTTACGGCATGACTTACGATGAATGGAAACAAAATCATCAACCAGCGGCAACGCCAGAACAATTGGCTGCGTTTGAAGCGCGCCAGAAAAAGTAAAACCCAGCGATAAAAACAGCCCGCATGAAGTTGGGCTGTTTTTTTAAAGTCCAGTTTGCACGTTAAGCGTTAGTTGAGCCGCAACAAGCTGACTCAACGCAACCTTTTGCTTGAATGACTTCGAGTTGAGCTAAGTAAGGTTGAATATCGCCGATGTTCTCTTTTACCCATGTTAAGTCATAATACGTATCTAGGTAACGCTCTCCAGAATCACATAGAAGCGTCACGATAGAACCCTTCTCACCGCGTTGTTTCATCTCACAAGCCAATTGCAGCACACCGTAAAGATTGGTGCCTGTTGATGCGCCGACTTTACGTCCAATCAGCTGAGATACCCAATGGGCGGTTGCCACACTGGCTGCGTCTGGAATTTTGCGCATTTCATCAATGACACCAGCAATAAAGCTTGGTTCGACACGTGGTCGCCCGATACCTTCAATTTTGCTGCCAGTATCGCCTTTCAATGAGTGATTTCCTGACTGGAAAGCGTCGTAAAACACTGAGTTTTCAGGGTCTACCACGCAAAGCTTAGTGTCGTATTTTTGGTAACGAATAAAACGGCCAATGGTCGCTGATGTGCCGCCTGTTCCAGGACTCATCACTACCCAGCTAGGAATCGGGTGATCCTCTAACTCCATTTGGCTAAAGATAGAGTTCGCGATGTTGTTGTTACCGCGCCAGTCAGTCGCACGTTCAGCATAAGTAAACTGGTCCATGTAGTGACCATTTAGCTCTTGAGCCAAGCGTCGAGACTCGTCATAAATCTGATCTGATCGTTCAACAAGATGCGCTTTACCACCGTAAAACTCAATTTGTTCAATCTTTTTACGTGCGGTGGTTTTCGGCATAACAGCAATGAACGGTAAGCCAAGTAAACGCGCAAAATACGCTTCCGAAACGGCAGTGCTGCCTGAGGACGCCTCGATTACAGTGGTTTCAGGACCAATCCATCCGTTACAAATCGCATAAAGAAACAACGAGCGTGCCAATCGGTGTTTCAGAGAGCCTGTTGGATGCGTGCTCTCATCTTTTAGGTAGATATCGATACCATCAAGAGAAGGCAGTTCAAGTTTAAATAAATGAGTATCAGCAGAACGTTGGAAGTCTGCTTCAATTTTACGCACTGCATTGTTGATCCAATTGTGGTCAGTACACATGGCGTCTCTCCTTGGGAAATCGATAGATAAGTATTAGATAGGGATAATTTATCTATAATTTTCGAGAAAAACTTTGCTATTGTTACTCTTAATAAAGATTTTTGTAGAAAAATTTTCTACATTTTATTGGTTTTATAGAAATGAGTTTAGATCGAATAGATAAGCAGCTGCTTGCTTTACTACAAACCGACAGCACCTTGTCATTAAATGACGTGGCTGAGCGAGTCAATCTTACTACAACACCATGCTGGAAGCGCTTGAAAAGGTTGGAAGAAGAGGGCTACATCGAAAAACGCGTGGCGTTGTTAAGTGCAGAAAAGCTCGAGCTATCTTTCATTGCATTTGTTCAGTTAAAAACGATTGATCATTCCGAAGGTTGGTATCACCATTTTGTTACAACTGTGAGTGACTTTCCTGAGGTAATGGAGTTTTATCGTATGGCTGGCGAGTATGACTACATGATGAAAGTACTAGTCAAAGATATGAAGTGTTTTGACGAATTCTATAAGCGGTTAGTTAATAGCGTAAAAGGGCTATCTAATGTGACTTCAACATTTGCTATGGAGTCCATTAAATACACAACAGAGTTACCAATCCTAAAATAACTCGCCCTATAAGAATTCTATCTAATGTTAATTCTACCTTTTAGTATTTTAAATGTTAAAAGGTAGTTTGATTATGCTTTTAAAACTATTTCCTATCAGATTTTCATAAATATAAACGATATTTATTCTCTCTTCTATTTTTCATTAACCATTTGTTTTTACAGTCCATTAATCCCATACATCATAATGAAAGAAAAAATAACGCAATTTTTTCTCTTTCTTTTTCATGTTTTATTTTATTGAATATTAATTTTTACTAAATTAATGGAAGAGTTTGATTTAAACGTTTGCTTTTTGTGTTTTCATGTAATTTGGTCGCTATTTTTGAGTATTTGTTTTTAGGATTAATACAGTAGCAATTACTTAAGTAATAAAGTACTCAAAAATGGGGATAGTGATTAATAAAACATCGTATTATTATCGCCCCATCTTGTATGTAACAAAGTATTACTAAAAATGAACAGAAATTACTATTTGCTTTTTCTCGCAGCTTTACTCGCTGGCTGTGGCGGTGGGGGAGACTCTAAGCCGAACAATACGAAGACACCAACTACGATAACAAAGCAGAACCGTCCGCAATTAAAAGTGGAAGACACGGTGTTGAAGTTTGAAGGAGTGGGAACGGTTACTGAAGCAAAACTGAGCAATGTACATGGGTCGGTATCTTACCAAGTCATTGATTCTAATCCGCCAAATGTCGTGAAAATTAATGACTCAGGAATACTACAAATTCTGCGCCCAGGAACGGCGACTATTCTTGCTATAGATAGTAGCTCTGCTTATGAATCTTCTGAAGCAAGATTTTCTGTCACTGTAGAGCGAGGCATCAATACTGAACTTTCAGTGAGTGATCTGAATTTCAATGCGATTGAGTCAGAAGGAAAAACGTTGATCGTCCGTGGCCAAAAAGGCGAACTGAGTTATGAGGTAGAAAGTGGTCATAACTTGATTCGTGTTGATGAGAACGGTTCGGTATATTCATTAGGTTCAGTTGGTCAGGCATCGGTGCTGATTACCGATTCAGGTAACGACTTTTACTTGCCGAAACAAGTTCGCGCTGCGGTTAAACTGCATGCAGTAGCTCCGGGGCAATTACAGTTCGCTTTGCTTGAAGACGAGTATCGAGAAGGGTTGACGTTAGAACCAGTGCGTCTAGATAAAGCTCAAACGCAACGTATTTCTTACAAAATTATAAATAGCGTACCAGACAGCAAGGTGGCCGAGTTGCTAGACCCTGAAACGGGTTTGCTTCTTGTTCATAATGTTGGTCGATTAACGGTTGAAGCGACTGCAACTTACAGCGACGCGTTTCTGGATAAACAGCAAACAGCGCAATTTTTTGTGGATGTAAAACAAGGCAAGCGTCAAGAAATCAGCGCAGCGGATATCGTCACAACTTATGAGGAAGGTGGACGAATTTTCCCTAAGGTGACGAACGTCTACGGTGACTATGAGCTGAGAATCATTCGTGGTGAAGACGTTGTCGCTAAAACTGAAAATGGTGAAGCATTACTGATCAAAGGTGTTGGTGCTGCTGAAGTGGAAATTTACGAGCATGACATGCGTAATTATCCTGCAAGCAAAACTCGCTTTGATCTTGAAGTTAATCGCGCGCCTCATCCCGTTATAAAAGACATTGAAATGCCGCTTACCTATCAACCAAATCTTTCAATCCCTCTGGCGTTTAAAGGGCAAAAAGGTAACGTAAATCTAGTTAGCAGCTTACCTAATGGCTTACGAATGACTGACGGCAAGTTGGAGGTAGTGACTGCGGGTGAGTACGACCTTAAGTTTGAAGACGATGGTGGGGAGTTCTACCAACCTATTCAATTTAATGTCGTCATTAAAGTTGCAAAGGCTGAAGGCCAACCGATGGCAACGCACGATTATGACGTTGTATACAGCAACAAATACAGTTTTGATCTTCACCGTGATTTTGGTTTGAGTGCTGACGAGCAAATTGAGATTGTAGATAACACCGCACCAGATGTTGTCGGTGGTTTTAGTGAAGGACGTCTCCATGTGTATAAAGCGGGTAAAGCGACGCTAACTGTGCGCAGAAAAGAGAGCGCGAATTATACTGTTGGTCCTGATCAAAAAGTCTACGTGACAATTTTGAGTGCGCCGAGCCGAATTGAAGTTCAATCCGATGTGGAAGAGATTTGGAAGGTTGACCAAACATTTCTTGCGCCGAAAATCTCTGGTACGGTTGGGGAAGTTACGTACCGATTTGCAGACAACGCAGCAACAGATGTGGTTTCCTTAAACAGCCAAACGGGTGCCATGCAAATTCTTAACTCTGGTAGCACAAAAATTATTGTTTCGGATGCGGGGGACGACAAAGTGGATCCGGGTGAAAGTAGTTTCTCGGTCACGATTAAACAAGGCACAAACCCTGTATCGGTTACTTACCCAACGGTAGAATTCTCCGCTGGTAGTGTTATCTCACCAGTGATGAGTGGTGGGACTGCGAAGGCAAGTTACCGTCTTATTAACCAAAAAGACCCTGTGGTCGAGCTAGTTTCTCCTGATACAGGGCGTTTGAAAATCCTGCATGCAGGCACGTACCAATTAGAGGTTACCCTTACTGGGCGCAACTACAAAGCTAAAACAATCGTCGTAAATGGCACTATTAACAAAGCGAATCACCCTGGTTTAAGTGCTTCTACAATGAAGGTGGAATTTGAACCATTTAAAAAGGTTAAGCTAGATTTTGGTACACCAATAGGAAACCGCAGCTATCAAATATCCAGCTCAACAATTAAAGGAGTCGCTTCATTAGATGTTGATAAGGAAGAGCTGACGTTACTTGACCTCCCACCAGTAAAAAGACGTTGGATTTCTCTCGACGTTTCGGAAGGAGAATCTCGAGATTACAAAGCGTTGGAAAGTAAGAAAGTCCAGCTGTATCTAAGCTTTGCAGATGAAGGTGTTGCGGATCAATATACATTGCTTGAAACTGAACAAACAGTATTGTTTAGCACGCTAAATGCACGTGAGTTTTCTAACTTAGAAGAAAGTGAGTTTGGTTTGATGAACGTTCGTTCAGTGCGTGAGCCAACGGACGAAGAATTGAAATTATACGGCAAAGGTAAGATTGCACTACTTGCATTCAAGCCGGTGGGTAACGATGACCAAACTCTAATAAAAGGAGCGTGGGTACACTTAGCTCGATTTGATGGATGTACATCAGAGCTGTTCGAAGATGATCTCAAGCCTTTTGAAGCAATTGACTATGATGACCCAGGGTACTGCACCAACGGCAGCACGATTCGTATGACTCGGTTCTTAATAATTGATGACTCGAAGATGGAAAAGGTAGAGTATGAGTTAGTAGCACCTGTGATTACTTACCGTCGTGGGGTTCGTGAATTTTTAGCAACGAATAAAGGTGGATTCTATGCCGACCCAAATGTCATTTACGGGAAAGGCGAATATGGTTACCCGAAATCACTTTACGAATGGTCGGTTATTAACATGAAGTATCAACCAAATTAATCATCGTTTGATACCCATTAAAAAAGGAGTGCGGAACAGCACTCCTTTTTTCGTCTGGCGAACACGAGCTATTTCGTGTAGCGCATCACCCCTTCTTGCACGGCGGTCGCCACTAAGTGACCTTGCTGGTTGTATATTTCGCCACGGACCAACCCACGAGTATTGCTCGCCGTTGGGCTCTCTATCGCATATAGAAGCCATTCATCCATCTTAAACGGACGATGGAACCAGATAGAGTGGTCAATGGTGGCCACTTGAAAGTTAGGCGTCATTAATGAGACTTCATGTGGATGCATTGCTGTCACAAGGAATCCCCAATCGGATGCGTAGGCCAGAAGGTACTGGTGAATTAGCTGATTCTCTGGCATTTCACCATTAGCACGAATCCAAAGGTACTGTTTGGGTTCTGCTTTTTTGGGCTTCAAAGGGTTGATAACCGTAACGGGGCGAGTTTCGATTGGCTTTTCCCCGCAAAATGTTTTGCGTAAGCGTTTGGGTAGAAATTCTGCAATATGGCTTGCGAGCTCACTCTCTGAGGCAAAGTTTTCTGGACCAGGGATATCTGGCATTTCTTTTTGATGATCAAACCCAGGTTGATCGCCATGGTAGGATGCGGTTAGGTAAAAAATAGGGCGTCCATTTTGAATTGCTTTTACGCGTCTAGTGCTAAAGCTACGGCCATCTCTCAGATTTTCTACATCATAAATAATAGGTTTTTCTGGATCGCCAGGGTACAAAAAATAGCTATGGAAGGAGTGTACCGTGCGTGTTTCTTCAACGGTGTAGCGCGCAGCAGAAAGCGCTTGCCCAATTACTTGACCGCCATAAACTTGAGGCAAACCTAGGTTTTCACTTTGGCCACGAAACAAGCCTTCTTCTAATTTTTCGAGTTGTAGTAGGCTGAGCAATTCTCGTAGTGGTTTACTCATTGTGTCTCCTCACCGTTGTCTTTCATTCCAAGTTACCTCAACAGCCTCACTCTTGTGAAGTGGCATAGTTAAGAACTATTGAGTAACTTAGAAATAGTATTGTTCCAATTATGAAACAAAATCAATTGTTTGATAAATTCTAACTCAGTCAAACTATTGTCAAATAAAGTGACAGGAAGCAGACAGTTTTATATTCCACACCTATAATTGCCTCGGTTTAATGCTCTTTTCGAGGAATATATGAAAAAAACACTACTACTTGTTACTTCTCTACTCTTTGGGGCTGCGTTAGTGGGTTGCCAAACTTCTCAAAATACAGAAATGGAATCTACAGAAGCGTCAATGAAGACGATTACAGGTACAGTGGCTTATCGCGAGCGGATTGCCTTGCCACCAAACGCAGTGGTTACTATTGCATTAGAAGATGTGTCCTTGGCGGATGCCCCAGCAAAAGTGTTGGCGAAACAGACATTCGAAACGGAAGGTAAGCAAGTTCCTCTTTCTTTTGAGTTGAGTTACGACAGCAATGAAATCAAACCAAACCATCGTTACAGCGTTCGTGCTCGCATTGAGGTAGATGGAAAGCTGCGTTTTATCAGCGACACACATAACGGTGTTATTACAGATGAAGCACAAACTCACCAATTAGATATTCGTCTAGTTGGAACACGTTAATACGACGTACTGAGAACAAAAAATGGCAGCTTAAGGCTGCCATTTGTATTTTTTAAGTGAAGTTTTGCCAACTTCCGATACTTCAATCCCTTCTGCTTCTAATTTCTTTTTTTGTCGCTCTAAGTCTCTGCCTTTTAAAGATATTTTTCCTTGGCTATTTACCACTCTAAACCAGGGGAGTTTGCTGTCTTCTGGTAGGTTACCCAGTGCTTTACCAACATGTCTCGCATAGCCCGGATAACCGGCCATTTTTGCAATTTCCCCATAGGTGGAGACTTTTCCTTTTGGAATTTGGTGAATTACAGCAAAGATTTGCGCTAAAAATTGGTCCATACTCAAAAGTGTCTATTTTGGATTACTAAGGAATGGTAAACCATTGGACTTGTATATTGCTAACGGTTCTTAACCCTTGTGTTGTCAGCGACTCACTTTGAAGAATTACATTTTCTGTTCTTTAGTGTCGTTGGTTGATGAGCCTTAAACAGCATGAAGCAAACGCAAGCTAAGCTTGAATCTAGACCCTCTCAACGACTTTCAATCCCAGTTTTTGCCGTTGAGTTACCAAGTAGGTGGGGAAGCCAGGAGGCGCTATGATTTTATCGACACTTCAATTTTTCGTTACGACCTTACTCGCTGTTGTCTGCGTTCGGGCGATGAGTTTGAGCGAGGGTGACATTCCCGTTCTTGCACTTATGATCCCCGCGCTGTGGGTTCTGCCACAAGGTGGGTTCGCTGGCTTAGTATTGCTGGGCGCGATGATGGCTTTTGGTGCGACACTCTCAATGCAGCCAATTGCTTTGTCGGTTGGTGTTTTGATCCTTTTCCCACTTTTAATGGTGGTGTTTTCTCGTAGAAGCTCTTTAGGCGTGTTGCTCACCGCTGGTCTTATTGTACTTACACTGCAAGTTGGTCTTATGGTCACACAGCAAGGCGGTAAGCTGGATGGGTCTGCTTGGGTTACAGTGGTTCAAACCATTGCGGTTATGGCGATGTGGTGGTCGGCTGCGCATTGGACGCCATCCAATAAACACAGCTGGTGGCCGTTGTTTTTGTTGCTCCCTTTGTGGATTGCAGGCCTACCGTACGCCGTTCTTATGGCGTTAAGTTTGACGGGAATGTTAGCGTCAATGGAAGCACTTGCGAAGCTTCAACATACCATTCGTTGGAGCAAATTATTATGTTGGACATTGCCGACTGTGGGTTTTGCCGCCTTAGTCGTCAGCCCGACCACGGATGTGCCAAACCCTGTTTTCGTGGTTTGGATCTGTTTGTTAGGGACGGCTTGGATGACTGACTATATTTTACGTAGTAGCGATGAACAGGCTGAATTATGAGTTTTTAGTCAGGTAAAAAGTGACATGTGCGGCAGAGTATCGAATTGGTTGTGGAACAAAATGGAGATTAGTATATGTTCTTCATTTCATATTTACTACACTTCCAATAATAATAACCACAATATAAGTGGTTGATTTAAGATAAGTTTGTCATGACAACTTTTGCTCGAACACTGTTGCTTTTTGCATGTTGCCTCTTGAGTTTGAATGTAAAAGCCGAAGCCCCTTTAATTGCTCATTATAAAGTCGCGACTGAAGCGGATGATGTCGTCACTCGTGTTCTTTTCAATGCTGCTTCAAAGGAGTTTGGCTTTACCGTTCAATACGTGAACTACTCCAGCTTTGATGCCATTCTAAATTCAGTAGCGAATGGGGAAGCGGACTTTGCTGCGAATATCACTTACACACAAGAACGTGCTCAACGTTTTAGTTATTCCCGCCCAACAAATATCGAATATACCTACCTCTTTGGTTTAAAAGATTCGACGTTGAGTGACATTTCGCGTGTTGGCGTCCCCAAAGATACAGTTTATGCCCAATTACTTAAACAACACTACCCTGAGCTAGAACAGATCTCTTATCAAGGTCACGAACAAGCAGTAACACTGCTACGTTCAGGTGCTGTGGATGGCGTTGTCGATGCCATTAACCAGCTCAAGCCGATGCTGATGGAGGGGTTTGACGCCAAGATGCTCAATGATCAGATTTCGATAAAGCCCGTATCCATCATCAGTAAAAAAGATCATCATCTTGAAGAGTTGGACACGTTCGCTACGTTTATTCACGGGGAAGCGGTGCAAAAGCAGCTTCGCGAAGAAATTTCCCAGTATCAATTTGAATTAAGGCGAGCAGCGTTGCGTGATTCTATTCGTTTATTACCCCTTGATTTTAATGAACCAATACGGATTAAGCTCGAATCTATCTTTCCATATGTTGTATACAACGCAGATGGTAGTGTCGAAGGGATGACGGCTGATGTAGTCCTGAGAAGCTGTGAGATCTTGGCTTTAAACTGCTTGATCATTAGTGAGCCTGGTGAAAGCTGGGGTTCTATGTACCATGAGTTTATCCAAGGTAATTTCGAAATTTTGGCGCCGTTAACGGTCAGCCGTGAGCGGCGCGCATTTAGCTACTTTCCAAAGCCCCATTACGCGCCAGCATCGGTGATGGTCAAGCGTTTAGGTTACAAGCCGAGCACATACTCTCATGTTTCACAGTTGATATCTGAGCGGATTGGCGTAGTTAAGGATGACTTTTTCGATCAAATGATGACGCAATTGTTACCGCTAAAAGAACTCAAACGTTATCGTACCCAACAAGAGCTCATTCAGGGGCTACTAAATGAAGAAGTCGATTACATTCCGATGGATACGGCGATGCTCAATCATTTTTTACGTCTCAGTGAATTGGTTCCGATAGAGCAGGATACCGCTATTGGCGAGTTTTATGAGTCACAACTCTCTGTTGGATTGGTCGCGAATGAAAAAGGAGCCATGCTTGCGCCTTTCTTCAGTCGAGCGATAGCGATGTTAGAAGTTGATAAGATCATTGCTCAGTACGATGTACGCCCAGATTGGCGTACCGCACTTGAATATGAGATTCGATTAGCGACGCAAACACAAGCTGTGTTTATCTTTGTATTATTGTTTGCTATTTGTGTTTCGCTTTATCTTTACCGTCAATCGAACACTGACAACTTAACAGGGTTAAGGAACCGTCGTGCGTTGCAAGTAAAGTATCGAAAAGGAGTAAACAAAGATCTATCCATACTTTACTTAGACATTAATCATTTCAAACGAATCAATGACACTTATGGGCATCGCGCTGGGGACGAAGTTTTACAACTACTGGCACTAAAAATTCATTATGTCTGGTCGGGAAGATGTTATCGAATTGGAGGGGATGAGTTCATATTGCTGGGTTATCCAACGCAAGCCGAGTTAACTAGAGCAATGAGAGAGCTCAGTAGAATCGACGTGAAAGGCAAATTATGTAGTGATTTGGAGTCTATAAGTATCTCTATTGGTTTCTCTGCAAAAAGGGAACGGCACATGATCTTAGAGCAAGCGATGCATTTGGCTGATGAAGACATGTACATGAGTAAGCAGTCCTCACGGCACGACTCCTCTTATCGTGACTGTACGGTTTCATCATAAAGGAATGAATTGATCGAGTTTTGTTCAAACGGTAATGAAATGATGAAATTCAAGGTTTTTGCTCTTGCATTATGAGAGCTGATACTGAATAATCGCCCCATCGATTGAGGCAAGACCTCTCGAAAAGAATTATGGGGCTCTGGTCCTCTCGCAACAATAGCTCGTGAACTCGGTCAGGTCCGGAAGGAAGCAGCCGCAGCGTGTGACTTGTGTGCCGGGATGTGGCTGGGGTCCCACCCTTTGAAAGCCCTGCGTTATCGCAGGGCTTTTTTCGTTTTTGAGCCTTCTTTTATTTTGGCTACGCTTGGTGTTCAACGTCTTCTGATGATCAAGCTTCTTGAGGTTATTTAGGTATAATTTATAATCTCATCCGCTTGATACCGAACTTTCGTGAAGATTGTTTAGGGTACGCTCGCCGAATAACCATTTTCACCTGGGATACTTTAATGATTTCAAAAAACCAATTAAAACTGCTTCGTGCTTTAGGTCAAAAGAAACAGCGTAAAGCGCATGGCTTATTCCTAGTTCAGGGTGAAAAGAACGTACTAGAGCTAGCAAGTAGTTCATTGAAGGTGAAGCAGGTTTTTGCAACAGCGGCATTTCTCGAACAAAATGCTGGTACGCTAAATCGTTTTGATTGTGTTGAAGCATCGCTTGATGAATTGACCAAAGCGAGCACGCTTGTGAGCAATAATGCGGCCATTGCTGTGGTTGAAATTCCGAGTGTAAAAGAGCCTCAAGCGAAAGGCTTGATGATTGCGCTAGATGGTGTATCCGACCCTGGTAATCTAGGTACGATTATTCGTGTTGCAGACTGGTATGGCATCAAGCACATTATTGCGAGTACAGATTGTGCTGATCCTTATAATCCTAAAACGATCAGTGCGACCATGGGCAGCTTTGGCCGCGTACAAGTGAGTTTGGTGGATTTGCCAAGTTATTTGGAACACGCCAAATTGCCAGTATATGGCGCGTTTTTGGAGGGAGAGAGCGTTCATAAAACGGATTTCGCTGCTGAAGGTATTTTGTTGATGGGCAGCGAATCTCATGGTGTGCGCGAAGCCGCAGCAAAATTCGTGACAGATAAGATCACGATTCCGGCGTTTGGCGGTGCCGAATCACTGAATGTCGCGATGGCGACTGGCATTATTTTAGACAACATGCGCCGCCAACATAGCTAACGCAACAATTACTTAATAACAAAGCCAGTCAATTTGACTGGCTTTGTTGTATTTATTGCCTAGAAAAATCAGCCTGGCTGAATCTTGCGTTTAACGAAATACAGTGAATGTTGTTCGGTGAGTTAATTTTGTTTTAGTTCAATAGGCTGTGCCTATAAATAAAATTACTCCTTTCCATTTAGTAAAATCAGGAAATTAGGCGACACTTATCTAAAGGCCGCAATAAAATGCCCTTAAGGAGATAAGAATGCATTCATTAAAAGTAAAAGATTACATGACGTTGCAAGCGGTGACTTTCACGAAAGATATGTCACTTTCGGCAGCTTTAAACAAAGTAATGCAAAGTGTCACACTAGGTGGCCCTGTCATTGATGAAAATGAAAAAGTGGTTGGGTTTTTATCGGAGCAAGACTTATTAGATAAGTTGGTGAAAGCAAGTTATCACTGCCAAGATACACATACGGTACAAGAGTGTATGCATGATGATGTCTTATCTGTTTCTCCAGAAATGTCAGTAATTGAACTGGCTGACATGATGAAAGTTGGAAAGCCGAAAATGTATCCAGTGGTGGATGGCAAAGGTAAGTTGGTTGGTGTTATCACAAGAAGAGACGTGCTGCGTGCCATAGGAATGACATTAAATGAGTGTTTTAAGCATCCCGTTTAACCTCTCTGTTTAAACTTTACGGAATATTGCTTTTAAACTGGTTTGGAAAGACGCTTCGGCGTCTTTTTTATTTTCTATCGCCGAACTGTACAAATTTATCTTGACCTTGGAGCTTACTCTAAGGTTTATCCTTAGCAATAGGTAAATCACCGATACCAATAAGGAAAAAATTATGTGTACAAAACATCAAGGTTGCCAATCTAGCAAAATCAAAACTGCGGTGCCGCTTGGTGCAAGCGAGTCATGCTGTGCGCCAGTAAAATCTTCGCTCAATATCTCTCAGGCCAGTGTTGATGTTTCTGAAAGCTCTTGCTGTAGTGGAGGAGGCTGCAGCGTTGACACAGGCGAGGAAGACGATCCCAAAAGGGAGAGTAATTCCTCCGTTCGGAACGCTTGGCTTGTGTCAGGTATGGATTGCCCATCTTGTGCGCAAAAGCTTGAGAAAGCCATTACGTCTTTACAAGGCGTCAGCCAAGCCAAGGTTTTGTTTGCAACAGAAAAACTGGTCGTCGATTTTGATGATCGAGAGCTGATAACTACGATAGAGCAGACAGCCCAAAAAACGGGTTTCCCGCTCTCTTCACTGGATGCTCCAAAACCAAGCACTACAAAGAAAGGCTGGCTTGGCGTCATAAGAGACAACATCCAAATTCTCTCGATTGCTGGTGCAATGGCTACTGCGGCAGTAATTTCTAAGATCGACCCTCAAATAAGCGCTTGGTTATTCACTTTGACGTGTTTACTTGGTTTATACCCAATCGCGCTCAAAGCATTTAAGTTGGCGCGTAGCGGTACGCCTTTTGCGATTGAAACGTTAATGAGTGTAGCGGCGCTCGGCGCTTTATATTTAGGTGAAACCGCCGAAGCCGCAATGGTGTTATTGCTTTTCCTTATTGGTGAAAAGTTAGAAGCATATGCATCATCTCGCGCGCGAAGCGGTGTCCAGGCGTTAATGGACTTAGTCCCAGAAAATTCAATTTTAATTATTGATGGAGAGCGTAAAGAAGTACCAGCTGCTCAGCTTAAACCAGGGGATACCATAGAAGTCGCACCCGGAGGTCGTTTGCCTGCCGACGGTGTTTTGCAAGATGCGCTTGCGAGTTTTGACGAAAGTGCGTTAACGGGAGAATCTGTTCCCGTTGAACATCAAACCGGTGGCAAAGTGATGGCCGGGGCTGTGGTTGTCGATAAAGTGGTTCGCTTACAGGTGACTTCCCGTCAGGGCGAGAATGCGATAGACCGAATTCTTCATTTGATTGAAGAAGCCGAATCTCGTAAGGCACCATTAGAACGTTTTCTTGATAAATTTAGCCGTTGGTATACGCCGCTAATGATGTTGGTGTCTCTGATGGTTATCGTTACGCCGCCATTACTATTTGCCCAACCGTGGGAAACGTGGATCTATCGAGGACTCGCCCTGCTGTTGATTGCTTGTCCATGTGCATTAGTCATTTCAACGCCTGCGGCGATCACTTCTGGCTTGGCGGCAGCTGCTAAGCGGGGCGCATTGATCAAAGGTGGTGCGGCGCTTGAGTTGCTTGGCAAGGTTGAGTCTGTCGCATTTGATAAAACTGGGACACTGACGCAAGGTAAACCAGAAGTGACTGACGTCTTTGCTTTTGATATGGATGAAGACAAGTTACTTAGCCTAACTGCGTCAATCGAGGTTGGTTCAAGTCATCCTCTAGCGGTTTCTTTAGTTACCAAAGTGCAAGAGCAGGGGCTTACTATTCCTGAAGCGTTGGATAAAACCGCGCAAGTAGGCTCTGGTGTCACTGGTTACGTCGATGGAAAAATGGTCCAAGTGGTCACGCCTTCAAAGGCAGACTTTCCACTTTCTCAAGAAGCCAAAGAGCAAGTGGTTACGTTGGAACAACAAGGTAAAACGGTTGTCATTGTGCGTTTCGATGACGAGGTCATTGGCGTGATCGCATGGCAAGATACATTGCGCTCAGATGCCCAGCAAGCCATCGCAATGTTGAAGGAACTTGGGGTCACGTCGGTGATGCTAACGGGTGACAACCCGAGAAGTGCAGAAGCAATGGCAAATAGAATAGGCTTGGATTATAAAGCGAGTTTGTTACCTGCAGACAAGGTGCATTACGTCGAGAAGCTATCACAACAACATACCGTTGCGATGGTGGGAGACGGTATCAATGATGCTCCAGCCATGAAAGCTTCGAGTATCGGCATTGCGATGGGAGGCGGTACGGATGTTGCGCTCGAGACTGCTGATGCGGCGTTAACACACAACCGTTTGATTGAGCTACCTGCCATGATAGAACTGTCGCGTGCGACGCTAAGTAACATTCGTCAGAATGTCGCGTTAGCGCTAGGTTTGAAAGGTGTATTCTTAGTGACAAGTTTACTTGGTGTTACTGGGTTGTGGGTTGCTGTATTAGCCGACAGTGGTGCAACAGCACTGGTGACATTGAATGCGTTGAGATTACTTCGTTTTGAGTCCAAGCAGATCAAATAACTGACCTAACCATTGATCCCACTCATTAATAGCCCGAGGCATTCGTGTATCGGGCTTTTTTTAACCGTATTAACCTGATGCGATCAGACGTTTTTCTCGTCCTTGAAATCACGCATTGCTATGCAACAAAATGATCTAATGCCCCTTAAAGTGTGATCAATACCAGTTTTGTTTGAAATTTCATTTTCATTACATCTTGTCATTGTGATTGTGATCACTCTATGTTGGTGAAAGGTTCGCTACAGTGCATCTGTACCCAATAACTGATTAATGAGCTTATTGTTCATAAAATAAGCCACAATAAGGAGCGACTTATGTCTCAAGCTGTATTCCATTTAGGTGTTACTGAAGCTGATCTTAATGGTGCGACTCTAGCGATCATTCCTGGTGACCCAGCGCGTGTTCAAAAAATCGCAGAACAAATGGAAAATCCAGTATTTCTAGCAAGCCATCGTGAATACACGCTATACCGTGCAGAGCTAGACGGTAAACCTGTTGTGGTTTGTTCTACAGGTATTGGTGGTCCTTCTACCTCTATCGCAGTTGAGGAATTGGCACAGCTTGGTGTTCGTACTTTCCTACGTGTTGGTACAACGGGTGCAATTCAACCACATGTAAACGTGGGTGACATGATCGTAACGACGGGGTCAGTTCGTCTTGACGGTGCGAGCCTACACTTTGCTCCTATGGAATTCCCAGCAGTTGCTGATTTTGAAGTAGCAACCGCAATGAAAGCAGCGGTAGAAGAGTCTGGCGCTACAGTTCACATGGGTGTGACTGCATCAAGCGACACGTTCTACCCTGGTCAAGAACGTTACGATACGTTCTCTGGTCGTGTTGTTAAGCGTTTCCAAGGCTCTATGCAAGAATGGCAAGACATGGGCGTACTTAACTTCGAGATGGAGTCTGCAACACTGCTAACAATGTGTGCGAGCTCTGGTTTAAAAGCGGGTTGTGTGGCTGGTGTTATCATCAACCGTACACAAAAAGAGATTCCAGATCATTCAACTCTGAAAGAAACGGAAGCGCGTTCAATTAAAGTGGTTGTAGAAGCAGCGCGTAAAATGCTTTAAGCCGCTATAGTTGGCATTTAAACAAACAGAAAAAACCAGAGGCTAACCTCTGGTTTTTTTCTACTTATAGAAAGGCGTACAGCTAAAATTTAGGTATAAAAAAAGCAGCATTAATGCTGCTTTTTATCGTTGTGAATTTTAGCTTTTCTTAATGGCACTAGATCTCGTCTGAACCGCCCGCGTCTTTAAACCAAGCCGTTAAGTGCGTTCTTAAATCTTTAAGCTCATCAGGGCCAATCAGGGCTAGCCCTAAGTCTTCAGCACGAGTAATGTCATTGTGACGAAGAGGACGGAAGCTCACCAACATTGCGCGCGCTTGTAAGCCACCTAATAGATCGCGAAGCGATTCTAACTTATATAAAGTATCGTCGCCGTCATCTCTCATGCCTTTGGTTTTGCACTCGATGATGTGCAGCTTGTTGTTTACAACTGTTGCGACATCTAACTCATTGCGTACTTCACTTTCACCAAGTTTGCGATAAACCTGAACATTTAACGATCGATCTTGGATCGTCGGCATGGTGTCTTGGATTTGCTTCACGGTGCTGTGAACCAAAGTCTCTAACCACTCACCGTTTGAAAAGCGTCGAGCATCTTCATCTGCAAACGTTAAAACGCCATTCTCATAGGTGGCGATTTCAGCTTCTACTAAATCTGAAAGCAACATGTTGAGCTCACGGTAGCCCTGCTGTTTTTCGGAGAGCTCGACATCAAGCTTTTGTTCTTTGCGGCATGTGGTTGCAAGGTAGTTAAGTGTTGCTAGACCTGGCCCAAGCTCAAGCGCATTTGAGGCCCATCGTTCACCAAGTTCATACAATTTTTTATCAAGAAGAGGTGGTAAATCAACGTGGTGAAACTCGCCGCGTGCACCAAAGATAGTGAGGTAATCTGCAATCGTAATGTGATCTTCGACTTGGGTATCTTCTTTGCCATCAGGGTATAACCAACAAAGCTTATCGCTACTAGGCTCAACCACAAAAATTGGCCAGCGATAGGTACGGAAAACTTCGTACACCGACAACAAGCGATGACGAAGACCACAGCTCGCGTTCAATTTTACATCTTCGCCGCGTTCATGGAGGTCTTTTGCCAGTTTTTGAATTGCTTGTTTGATCAGAGATGTATTAACAGCGGATGGAATTTCAAAAAATTCAGAAGTAATTTCTCGTTGATCTAAAACGGCACTCAGTCGGTCAAATATATCTAACTGGCTCTTGTCTCCGATGAAGACGATATGTGTGCTTAGCGTACGATTATCTAATAGAGGAGTGACCAATCTCACTGGGTCTTGGTCGATAATACCAACATGAACAGCCATAGATTTTCCTTTTTATGAGGCCGCTCGAAAAGAGTTGTGCAAGGGGATGAGCTGGCCTTATTAATCATATGTAGACATGGCCGACAAAAAACAAGGGCGACTTAACAAAAAGTCGCCCTTATACAGTTGATTGCACTAATTAATGCTCTTAATTATAAAGTATTTATAACTTAAAGCGGTGGACCAATTCATTTTGCTGATGAGCCAAGTGGGTCAGTGATTCACTGGTTTGTGCGATACTCGACATGGCTTGGAAACTTTCATCGGCGATGCTGTTGATATCTTCAATACTGCGAGCAATGTCTGTTGATGTTTCACTTTGCTCTGCTGCTGCTTGTGAAATGTGCGTACTCATTTGGCTGATCTCAATGATTAGCGCCTGGATCTCTTCCATTGAGCTGTTCGCTTTTGACGCTTGCTCAACCGACATCTCCATATCGCTCATACAGCTTTGTATTACTTGGTTTGCTGATTGTGAGCTAGATTGCAGATTACTGATCATGGATTCAATTTCAGTGGTTGATTGAGTCGTTCTTGATGCGAGTACTCGTACTTCATCTGCCACTACCGCGAAGCCGCGACCTTGTTCACCAGCACGAGCTGCTTCAATTGCCGCGTTCAATGCCAGTAGGTTGGTTTGCTCCGCAATGTTGCGGATCACATCAAGGATAGACCCAATTTGACCACTCATTTTTTGTAGCTCAGAAACTGCGGAAACCGATTCGTTCAAACGTGTTTCTAGTTGATTAATGGTTGAGATATTACTGCTCATAACATTTCTACCTTCTTCAGAGGCAGATTCGACGCGTTGCACCATTTCTAACGAGCCTTGCGCACTTTGCGCGACTTCCTGCACTGAATGAGACATTTCTGTCATCGCGGTAGCGACGTTTGCTGTTTGTTCGCGTTGAGAGCTCAATTTAATTTGTGCTTGCGAAGAGGTGCGTTCGTTGGTTGTCGCGGTTGACGATAGGTTTTCTGACGCTTCGTTGAGTTTCACCAAGATCTCGTGAAGGTTGTCGGCGAGTGAGTTAATGTGTCCACTCACACGGCTGAATTCGTTGTTATAGCGAATGTCGATACGCTGTGTCATATCACCTTCAGTCAGGCTTTCTAACACTTTTAGAATACGAGTCAACGGTTCGCGAACGCTTTGTGCGATGTGGTAGCCAATCGCTGTCGCGAGTAAAACGACAATAACGCCAATGATGATGGCTTTCGTTACACCCGCCGAATATATGTCACCTGCGTCTGCCAATGATTCATTGAGCTTATCTGTTGCGGTTGTCGTGAATTGCTCAAGAATCGCCATGGTTGAATCCACTTTATTTGCTAGGTTGGCGATATTGTTATACAAAGCGGCGCGAGCATTGAGGTAATTATTATGTTGGTCTAGCACACCGCCACGCATACCAACGTCACGAGTAAATTGCTCTACAGATTCGCCAAAAGCTTTTTCTAGCTCAGGAAGCTGAGTCACCAACCCGCGGAATGCGTAATTCAAGTGCGTTACTGCTTTGCGGTTTTTAGCTACGGCTTGCGTAACAAACTCAGGGTTGGAACTGGCGAGGGCATCAGAGGTAATTACTTCGGCATCTTTTAACTTGATAAAGTAGCTCTTTGCCATGACTTTGACAGAAATGCTGGTTTGATCTGCCACATATTCTTTAAGACCAACCGAAAGTTCGGTATTCAGTTTTTGGAAGCGGCGTGAGGATTTTTGCACTTCTTCTTGAGCCGCAAACATTGCTTCGTAGTTGTCCATGGCCTCTAGAGCTTCTGTAAAATAGCTCTGCTCTAACGTTTTTAACTGTGAAAACGGTTCGGCAAGAGAAGGGTAGATTTGGCTTGCGGTTTTCAGTTGAGCCAATGTGGATTCGAAGCGCTGTTGAGATCTAGCAAATTCCTGACGCATTTCATCCATGCGTTGTTTATTCTCTGTCGTCAGGAAGTCTTTAAATGATTTGTCGGCAGAAAGCAGCTCAACACTGGTTTGATTAGATAACGATACCAACGGTAGGGATGATTTAGAAACCGTGCCAAATTTTCCGTGAATATCACTCATTCCTCCCATCATAATGGCAATTGTGACGGCAAATAGGATGATGATCAGTGCAAAGCCGGCATACATCCTTTTAATAACTGAACCTCGCATAAGTGAGCTTCCTCTCCCAAAAATAGACAAGCTACCCAAGCATTTTTGAGTTTACTTGGGTATAAAAATAATAATTGTCTTAAAAAAGTAACAAAATTCATTGGATTGTATTCAGTTTGTGACGCGCATTTTATGACGCACACGACAAAAAAAGCCTCGTTAATTAGCATTTGATTAATAATGTTAAGTGAACACTGTTTTTATTGAGCTCCGCTTTTGGTTGGCGCATACTAATTGGGGTCTAATTACGTTTATAAAATGGAGTCCTCATGGCGGAAGAAACGATCTTTAGTAAAATTATTCGCAAGGAAATCCCTGCCGATATCCTTTATCAAGATGATTTGGTGACTGCGTTTCGCGACATTAACCCTCGCACACCAAGCCATATTCTCATTATTCCGAATAAACTGATCCCAACAACGAATGATGTAGAAGCTGAAGATGAAGCAATGATGGGGCGTTTGTTCACTGTTGCTAGAAAGTTAGCGAAAGAAGAAGGTATTGCTGAAGACGGCTATCGCCTGATCGTTAATTGTAATCCACATGGTGGCCAAGAGGTTTACCATATTCACATGCACCTACTAGGCGGCCGCCCTCTAGGTCCAATGGTATTGAGCTAAGCTTTTAAAAGTGGGTGGTGATTCACCCACTTCTTTTTCCTGTCGAATGACACATTTGTGGAGATAAATGTGAAACTAGGTGTAAAGCTGTTAGGGCTGATGAGCTGGGCTTTAATGGCCTCTGGCTGCGCGAATTTATCTGCGGGCAATCTGTTTAGCCATTACAGCAACCAGAATCAAGAAGTTTATCAAGCCGTTGTTGCAGGGGAATATGCCAAAGCAAAACAACTTCAATCAAGTGAAGTGGGTGGCGAGATACTTGGCAATTTTGAAAAAGGTCGTATCTCTTTTCTTGCTGAAGATTACCCAACAAGTTTAAATGCGCTAGAAAGCAGCGATCGTGCTGTACGTGTTCAACAAGATCGTGCGACGATATCTGTGTCAGACACGGCAACGAGCGTCGGCTCTCTCGCAGTGAACGACAATCTCCAAGACTATCATCCCGCCGATTACGAACTTGGCTTTTTGCACCTGTATCTAGGACTAAATTACTTACAGAAAAACGATTTAGAAGGGGCACTAGTTGAAGTGCGTCGAGCTAATCAAGTTCAGGAAGCAGCAAGAAAGGCGCGTGAAAAAGAGCTAAAAGCAGCAGAGAAAGACCTTAACAAGCAAGGCATGTCTGCCAATTTAGGCAGTGTGTTAGCGAACTACCCTGATGCTGGTAAAAAACTAAGCGCGGTACAAAATGGTTATCTGTTCTATCTTTCTGGCTTGTTATATGAAGCGTCGCGAGACTTAAACAGTGCTTATGTTGATTACCGACGAGCACTCGCTGTAATGCCAGACAACAAGCAAGTTGTGGAAAGCACCTTATACGCTGCTAAGAAGCTGGGCATGCGTGAAGACTTGCGCATGCTAGAGAAGCGGTATGGTAAAGCACCTTCTGGATTAACTCAGTCACAAGGGCGAGTCATCGTTATTGATGAGCAGGGTGTTGTTGAGGCGATGAAAGGGTGGCGTATTGATTTACCAATTTACGACAGTCGCGATAATGGCGCGATTTATTCGTTGGCGCTTCCTTATTATCAGAACCGAGGTGCTCAACGTTTTAGCGATGTTGTTTTAAATGGTCAGGTATTGCCTTCCAGTACGCTGACTGATGTTAATGCGATGGCGCAAAACGATCTTAATGAACGTCTTACTACAATAGTGATCCGTCAAGCTCTTCGTGTTTGGGCAAAAGATCGAATCCGAAAAGAGGCGGCGAAAAAAGGCGATGATGTGGGCAACATACTTTTCAATGTATGGAACACATTGACCGAACAGCCAGATACGAGAAGTTGGCAAACATTGCCAGCGCAAGTGAAAACGGCTTCAAAAATCGTGAAACCGGGAACACAAAGTTTAAACTTGGGTGATCAAACCTATCAGTTTGAAGTGCCTGCACAGCAGACTACATTGGTATGGGTATCTCGTCAGGGAGCACACTCAACCGTGTGGCATAAACAGCTAGGGAGACTGTAATGAAAGCATGGCTTGTTTGTTTAGCAATGGCTATTGGTTTAGTTGGATGCGCCGAAAACACGGCTGGTATTCGAATTGATGGCCAAACGCAAAAAGTATTCTTTAATGATAACGTTTTAGGTAGTCGCTTATTAGTTGACAACATCACCACCACTTACGTTGATGATCGCCCACGAGGAGTCGTGCAGTTGAGTAGCAATTACAAAGGTGATCAGCACATTCTTTACCGATTTTATTGGTATGACAACAATGGTTTAGAAGTGAATACCAAACCTGGTCCGTGGCGAAAAATGATTGTGCGAGGATTTGAGCAAGTCACGTTATCTGAAGTTACTGTGAATCCAAATGGCACAAAATTCCGTGTGCAAATTAGAGAAGCACAAGACGATTAATCTTAACGGCTCTGCCGAAGCTGCCGCGCTAACGATGCGCTGGTATTGAAAAACTAAGGAACTCTCATGAAAAAAAGTATTATTGCTCTTTTAGGTCTTGCCGTCATTTTAGGTGGCTGTTCTAACAAAGTCTCTTACGGCGATGCGCAAGCAACAGAAACCACGACTATCGATTTTGGCTCAACAGATTTACAAAAAATCGCGGCTGAAATGGTGGATAGCATGATGATGTCGGGCTCTGTAGCAGCAATTACTCGTGACCAACGTCCTATCGTTTTTGTTGAGCGAATTAAGAACAAAACCAGTGAACATATTGACACTGAATCCATTACTGACACGATCTCTACTAAGATGTTGAACTCAGGTAAGTTCCGTTTTGTTGATATGGATCGTGTTGAGTCTGTGCGTGAACAACTTAACTTCCAAAATACGGATGAGCTTGTTAACCAAAGCACAGCGATCCAATTTGGTAAAATGGTTGGTGCTCAATACATGCTTTACGGCAACCTATCTAGCATTGTGAAAAATGCAGGTAGCGATAAAGATGTATACTACAAGATGACCATGCGCCTAATGGACCTAGAAACAGGTTTGATTGAGTGGGCGGATGAAACTGAAATTCGTAAAGCGCAATCTAAGAGCCTATTCGGTCTTTAATCGAACAGGGTGGAGAAGTCATCAATGGCATGGTTTTCTTGGCAACAAGCAAAACAGTTAGATCCGAGTCTTAAATCTCTCGATGGCTTCTTTACGGAGCCTCCGGTAAAAGTACAAACTGTTACCGGGGGGCTAACCAACCGCTGTTGGCGGTTGGAATCTTCTCAAGGCCTTGCATACATCTGGCGACCGACCAGTCATGTCTGCAAGGCTTTTTCAATTTCTCGTCACGGTGAATATCAAGTGCTGAATGCAGTCTCTTCATTGGAAATTGGCCCCAAGCCAGTTTTTATTCATGAGCAAGGGTTGCTGGTGGAATGGATAGAAGGAGAGGCACTGACGGAGTCAGGCTTAGCATTAAGCGATTTATTATCCATTGCGGCGAAGATTCATCAATATCCGATAAGCGCAATTCCTTTGGTTCCATTTTCATATATTTCTCGCATCGATCATTATTGGCTTGAGCTTGATGGTCAGTATGTGGGTACGGAGTTTGAGGCTTTGTACATGAAGTGGCGCACGGAACCGAACGTTGCACCTGTTCCGCTTGCCCTATGTCACTTCGATTTGGGGTGTTACAACCTAGTGCGAGGAGAGAGTGGGGTGAAAGTCATTGATTGGGAGTATGCCGGGATTGCTGACCCTAGGCTTGATTTGACCTTAACTATTCAGGTCGCGAATGCGCCTGTGGAAGAAGCGGTAAAGCAGTATTGCCAAATTCGAGGTATCGAAGATGTGTCTCTTTGGCTGAGAGGTGTACACGCTTGGCAACCAAGAACCTTGGTGATGGCGATGCTCTGGTATCTACTTGCCTATAAATTGTGGGGAGATGAACAATACTTAAACAGTGCGTATGAGTTGAAAGGCTCATTGTGTATGGAAGATCACTGTTTTGAGAACTCGTGATATTTTCCCCTTTAACAGTAAGGAAATAGTGGTAGTTTTAATAAAAGTACCAGATACACACAGGGAGAGGTACACATGATTATTTACTTACACGGCTTTGACAGTACAAGCCCGGGTAACCACGAAAAAGTTCTTCAACTGCAATTTATCGACGACGACGTTCGTTTTATCAATTACAGCACCCTTCACCCAAAGCACGACATGCAACACTTGTTAAAAGAAGTGTCTAAAGTTATCGATCAATCTGATGACCCAAACCCATTAATCTGCGGGGTTGGTTTAGGTGGTTACTGGTCTGAGCGAATTGGTTTTCTATGCGGTATCAAGCAAGTGATGTTCAACCCGAACTTGCACCCAGAAAAAACGATGGCTGGTCGAATCGATCGTCCAGAAGAGTACGAAGATATCGCAACAAAATGTGTTGATCAGTTCCGAGCGAAAAATCAAGCTCACTGCTTAGTGATTCTCTCTAAAGATGATGAAGTGCATGACAATTCGAAAACGGCAGCTGAGCTAGAAAAACACTATCAAATCATTTGGGATGAAACTCAGTCTCATAAGTTCAAAAAAATCTCTCATCATTTACAAGCTATAAAGGCATTTAAAAATACTTATTAATGTTGAGTGTAGACAGTAAAGCGGCGTTTTTATCGGCTGCTTTGCTGCGATTCCTTCTCTTGAGTATGCCGAGCCACTGTCTCTTTGAAAGGCACATTTTCTTGGTTTAACGCTTTGAATATTGTGTTCTCCTTACCGTTTTCTTACTTCCCTCCTATGTAGCACGAACACCTTGTTGTAGAGTAGTCGAAAAGTAGTCAATCCGTACTCGTTACACGGATTTTGGTTGCCTTCAAAGTTGGTCTCTATATAATGAACCGGACTAAAATAATTTGATAAATATCAAAAAAAATTGAGAGCGAGTAATAAACTTGCCCAAAAAATTCTGGCGTCGTATGCGTACCAGATAAACATGCCAAACCCTGACAAGTCATTGATAGATAAAGAATCAAGGTGAGTGGCAGTTTTTTAATCCAAGTAATTGAGACACCTCTAAGAACCAAGAATTCATCGGTTGGATGGATGCCACAAATATTTGTGAGTCATGCATCGAGCTGAACCCCATATATTCATTTTTGTAGAGGAAAATCATTGTGACACGCATTATCGTTGTAGGCGGCGGTGCAGGTGGTCTTGAGTTGGCAACTAAGCTTGGTCGAACTCTAGGTCGCAAAAACCGTGCGCAAATTACGCTAGTCGATCGAAAAGCGAGCCACTTGTGGAAGCCATTATTGCATGAGGTTGCTACAGGTTCTTTGGACGAAGGAGTAGATGCACTGAGCTATCGAGCTCATGCAAAAAACCACAGCTTCGACTTCCAAATGGGTAGCCTTCAAGACATCGACCGTGAACGTAAAGTGATCATCTTAAGTGAGCTTAAAGACGAACACGGTGAACTTCTTATGCCAAGCCGTGAGCTAGAATACGACATTCTAGTGATGGCGATTGGCTCGACATCAAACGACTTCAACACGCCTGGCGTTCGTGAAAACTGTATTTTCCTAGACAGCCCTGAGCAAGCACACCGTTTCCGTACAGAAATGAACAACGAGTTCCTAAAGCTGCACGCGAAAAACGGTAACGGTACGGTCGATATTGCGATTGTTGGTGCTGGTGCAACTGGCGTTGAACTATCAGCTGAGTTACATAATGCTGTTAAAGAGCTGCGCACTTATGGCTTCGGTGATCTTGATTCTAGCAAGTTGAACGTCAATCTGATTGAAGCAGGTGAGCGTATTTTACCAGCGTTACCTCCACGTATTTCTTCTGCTGCTCATCAAGAGTTGGTGAAGTTGGGCGTAAACGTGCGCACCGCCACTATGGTGACTAAAGCTGAAAAAGATGGCCTTACTACAAAAGATGGTGAGAAGATCCCAGCTCAAATCATGGTTTGGGCTGCGGGTATCAAAGCTCCAGACTTTATTAAAGATATCGCTGGCTTAGAAACGAACCGTATCAATCAGCTTGTAGTGAAAAACACACTACAGACAACACGAGATGATGACATCTTTGTTATTGGTGACTTAGCACAATGCACCCAGTCTGACGGTTCGTTCGTGCCGCCACGCGCTCAAGCTGCACACCAAATGGCAAGCCAGGCATTTAGTAACATCGTCGCGAAGATCAACGGGCGCGAGTTGAAAGACTACGTATATAAAGATCACGGTTCATTAGTGTCTCTAAGTCGCTTCTCAACCGTTGGTAGTCTGATGGGGAACCTAACTAAAGGGTCGATGATGGTAGAAGGCCGTATTGCTCGTGTCGTTTACATCTCATTGTATCGCATGCACCTAATGGCGTTGCACGGTGTATTCAAAACCGGTCTGATGATGCTCGTCGGCCGCATTAATCGCGTGCTGCGTCCAAACCTTAAGCTGCACTAAGGTTTTAAATCCACTCTGTGTGGATGTGTTGTATCTTAAAAAATGCAGAAGCCACCGCAAGTCGGTGGCTTTTTGTTTATGTTAGATCTGTCGGTAAAAGTGAGAACACAACGCCATCTTTAGGCTTACCCTGAAAAATAAACCGGTTTCTGGCGATGGCTTCTTTTTGTGCACCGACGGACTCAATTAAGGCTTGGCTAGCTTCGTTGTCGGGGTCACAAACAATCTCTAGTCGAGTTAAACTTAGCTTTGCGAAGCAGAATTCTGCTAAGGCTTTAACGGCTTCTTGGGCATAGCCTTGCCGTTGATAGCGGTCGGCAACCCAGTAACCAATACTCGCCATATTAAACGTATGATATAACTCATTAACCGCTGCCATTCCAACCAAAGTGTTACTTTGCCGCTCATAGATACCGAAACCAAAAGCCTCAGTTTTGACCCAGTTAAGACGGGTTGCCAACAGAAAGTCCTGCGCGGTTTTCAATGTGACGTTTTTATCACACCAATCAAGCCATTGGTGCAGCGAAGGGGATTCTGCAAGTAATCGTTGTAGTGAATGTGCTTCTTCAGCAGGGATGAGCTTGAGCGCTAAGCGGGGCGCAATGATTTCAAAGTCTGGACTCATGAACTAATACGACTTCCATGTTGAGTGTAAGTAAATTGAAAGCTGTCTATTTATACTTGAACGCAGCTATTTTCCTTGCTCTGCGTTGGTTAGGAATAATTGAGGTATAGCAGATAAAAACAAAGCGCAGCTTTGCTGCGCTTTGTCGAACCGCTCGTGCTTATCGAACCCGACGAACTTGAATGATCATACCCATCAACGGGTTATCTAGGTAATGAGTCTCGCTGCTACGCATACGACGTTTTTGATCCATTCGATAACTCTTCAGGAATTTCTCTTCGGTTACTGTCGGCGATATTTCTGCCAAGTTACCGACTTGGACGTTACCATCTACTTCACCTAAGTCATCCGCCAATTGCTCAGTTGAGGTTGGTTCAAAACGCACCTCTCTAACACTTGGTTCGCGCAGATCTAGTGTTGTTTCGGCGAAGAGGTAATGCTGTACGTATATTTGGAATCGACCATCTAGTTCATATAAAGGACCATTGACCGTCTCTTCACTGTAACCGTCGCTGGAAAATGTTTGATTGCTATTGCCATTGATTGGGCGGCCATCTGCTTGATAAGAATCAGAGAAATCTCGCCCGCCAACGATGCGGAAAATTGGGGCGCTAGATTTACCTCGGTCACCTTGACGCCAGGCTACGTGTTTAAGCACTTTAAAGCCGGCATGATTATTTAGTGCCGCTTCTTGCGCGTTGAGACGGAAAGAAGAACTTGGCAAAAGTGTCACGCCTTTAGAGCGGCGGTAGGATTCACTCTCTAGGCTACCGACATTTTCCATATCGATTTTTGGCAGTTGATTCGGCCAAGATTCTGTTGTGCTTTCAGCGTCGACTGCTCGCTTGAAAATGATCACTTCAATATCAAATTGGCGCTGTGCCCAAGAGGGCATTGAGACACATAGAAGCAATAACGGGATCAGTATTCTCATTCGACTATTAGCTCGTTGGTAATAAATTCTGTTTAAAATCATTCAGTAAGTCTTGAACAAACTGAATGCGTTTACGTCGGTCCACCAATGGTACGCTAAACTTGAACTTAGTTGGACCTTCCATTGCAAATTTTTGCGGCTGTGATTGCAGCAGTTTAACTAAATACGCTGGATTTATGTCAGCATCAGGGTAAAACTCGATAAATCCACCTTTATCATGGGCTTCTATCTTTTTCGCTTTTAAACTACCAGCCGAAATTTTCAATTCTGAGACGGCAAGTAAGTTCTTTGTTGCGTCTGGAAGCAGACCAAAGCGATCAATCAGTTCCACTTTTAGCTCTGATAGTTCATCACTGCTTGTGACACTCGCAATGCGTTTGTACATCGACAGTCGTGTGTTTACATCCGGAATGTAATCATCTGGTAAGAGCGCTGGGATTCGCATTTCCACTTCAGTTTGCTCACGAAGCAGCTCATCCAAAGATGGCTCCTTGCCTTCTTTTAATGCTTGCACTGCTTGTTCCAGCATTTCCATATAAAGTGTAAAACCAACGGATTGAATTTGCCCACTTTGCTCATCACCAAGCAGCTCACCAGCACCACGGATTTCTAAATCGTGGGTTGCTAACGTAAAGCCAGCACCTAAGTCTTCCAGTGAAGCAATCGCATCAAGACGCTTGATGGCATCTTTGGTCATGGCTTTTGGATGTGGCGTTAATAAGTAAGCATAGGCCTGATGGTGTGAACGTCCAACACGGCCACGCAATTGATGCAACTGCGCCAAGCCAAGATTGTCCGCACGATCCATGATTATGGTATTTGCCGTTGGTACGTCGATACCGGTTTCGATGATGGTTGTACACACCAACACATTAAAGCGCTGATGGTAGAAGTCATTCATGATTCGCTCAAGTTCGCGCTCGCGCATTTGACCATGAGCCACGGTAATGCGTGCCTCTGGGATGAGTTTCTGTAAGTCTTCTGCCGTTTTTTCAATGGTTTCAACCTGATTGTGCAGGAAGTAAACCTGACCACCACGCATAATTTCACGCAGTACCGCTTCACGGACCACTGGCTCTTCTTTTTGTCGAACAAAGGTTTTAATGGCTAAACGGCGTGCAGGAGGTGTAGCGATGATCGACAGGTCTCGCATGCCACTCATTGCCATATTCAGTGTGCGTGGAATTGGTGTTGCGGTGAGGGTAAGAATGTCCACATCCGCACGCATTGCTTTGACCTTTTCTTTTTGACGAACCCCGAAGCGGTGTTCCTCATCAACGATCAACAAACCTAAATCTTTGAATTTAATGTCGCTCGAAAGCAGCTTATGCGTACCAACGACAATATCGACTTTACCATCGGCAACGTCTTGCAAAATGACTTTTTGTTCTTTGGCAGATTTAAAACGAGACAGTACTTCAACTCGGATTGGTAAGTTGGCAAAACGGTCACGGAAGTTTTCGAAATGCTGCTGAGCAAGCAAGGTTGTTGGTACGAGTACGGCGACCTGTTTACTGTTATCCGTTGCGACAAATGCTGCGCGCATAGCGACTTCCGTTTTACCAAAGCCCACGTCACCACACACTAAGCGATCCATCGCTTTTGCTTGGCACATATCTGACAAGACAGCATTGATGGCCATCGCTTGGTCATCTGTTTCTTCAAACGGGAATGTTGCTTTAAATGTTGCGTATTGCCCACGATCTAGCTCAAATTTGAAGCCCGGTTTTAATTCTCGTTTTGCATACACATCCAGCAATTCTGCCGCGACATCACGCACTTTTTCTGCCGCTTTACGACGTGCTTTTGCCCACGCTTCACCACCTAATTTATGCAGTGGCGCACTCTCTTCAGCGCCGCCAGAATAACGGCTGATAAGATTCAGTGATGAAACTGGTACGTAGAGCTTGGCATCGTTTTGATACTCAAGGGTGACGTATTCCGTTTTCATGCCACCGGCTTCAAGTGTTTGTAAACCGATGTAGCGGCCAATACCGTGATCAATATGAACCACAGGTTGACCGGGTTTTAACTCCGCAAGGTGGCGAATAACGGTGTCACTGTTGACGGCTTTTTTATCTTTGCGGCGTCGCTGGATAACACGGTCACCGAGTAGATCACTTTCACAGATCAGAGCGAAGTTCAGCTCTTCGTGAATGAAACCATGCTCTGCTGCGCCTAAGATCAAGCTGAATCGATCACCCGAGTCTAGAGCTTGGTAAAGTGAGCCATGTACGACTGGCCGAACTTTGATGCCTTGCAACAGCTCCGTTAGTGCTTCACGACGACCTTCTGACTCTACCGAGAAAACGATTTTGCCGCTGAATTGCTCACTAAACTGACGAAGGCGCGAGAGCGGCTCTTTATTTTGTTGCTGAACGCCAAGCTCGGCTAACGATTGTACGGGTAGGTTTTGACGACCGGCACGCTTAACCACTTTATCTAGGCTCAATTGAGCGATAGGGAGCTGTTTTAGTTGACTGAAAAGTTCGTCTTTTTTCAACCAAAGCTGTTCAGGAGTCAAAAGAGGACGCAACGGATCAACTTTTTTCTGGTCGTATCGATATTCGACATCGGTTAAGAAAGTATCGACCGCAGATTCGATATCACCATATGTGATGACTTGAGAGTCTTCTGGCAAATATTCAAATAAAGTCTCGGTATGGTCAAAAAACAGCGGCTGCCAATACTCAATACCAGCGGGCCACGTGCCTTTGGTCACTTGCATGTAGATTGATTCAGGCTCGCGGCGTGCGTCGAACTGGGTGCGCCAACGTGTACGGAAATCTTCAATCGCTTCTTTAGTGGTTGGGAACTCATGTGCAGGCAGCAATTGGATTTGCTGAATATCGTCGATAGAGCGTTGGTTCTCTGGATCAAATGTGCGAATGGTATCTATTTCATCATCAAAGAAGTCGATGCGGTACGGGTCATTGCTGCCCATAGGAAAGAGATCCAGAATAGACCCACGACTTGCATATTCACCTGGCCCAAATACTTGATCTACATGGCGGTAGCCTGAATTTTCAAGTTGTACACGTAACTTCTCTAGCGAGATTCGATCACCAGTTTTCACCATTAAAGTGTGTTGCAACAAAAAATCACGTGGCGATTGGCGTTGCAATACTGTACTGACCGGGACGATGGTTATGCCATCACGTTGACTTGGCAGTTGGTATAGGCGTGCGATACGTTCAGAGATGATTTCTTGATGCGGAGAAAAGTTATCGTAAGGCAGCGTTTCCCAGTCGGGGAACAGGCTTACCGTTTGGTCGGTGAATTGCTCAATCTCTGCCTGAAGCTTTAAAGCAATTTGCGGGTCAGGCACAACGAGTAGCGAGTGACTCGAATGCTGTTTGGCCAGCTCTGCAATGGCTAGAGGTAGAGCTGCGCCCGGCAAATTACCTAGCTGTTTTTTGTCGCCACGCTCTGAAGGGTTGGTGACGGAAAGAATCGTTGCTTTTGTCATAGGAATTATTTTTTATCTCGCTCCATCGAGCGCTGACGTAAAAGTTTTTGTTGTTGATACAGTGCCGCCTTTATCAGTAAATCTTGATCAGATTCTCGGAGCATCTTGTATCTAAGCGTGATAATGAAATCTTGCTCTGAAGCATCACATTCTTCTACTTGAGCGTAACAGTAAATCGCCGCAGCAGGGTGATCGAGGAACAGTTTAACACGAACGAGTTGTTGAGTAGTTAACGCTGTATCTGAGCGGAAACTGAGTTGACTAGCACCAAACTGCGTCGTTTGATAGCGAATGGAGGCGTCATCTTGTTGTGAAAGCATAAAGCTCAACAAGAGGTTAAGTTTCGCGTTTTGCGTATCAAGCAAGTTGATCACATGCTTTAACTCTTTGTTTTTCAGCTCTAGACGCGCGTTGTCTGCCAACATATCTAAGTGACTAAATTCACAGGCGACAATAAATGGTGCTGGAATTTCGGAGACAAACGTTTCTTCATCTGGCAAAGCAAAGTCCGCACTCAACGTTTCGACGTTGATGGTGAGGTTATGATGGACGGTAAAGTATTCTTGCTCTGTCATATAGTCGATCCTTTTGCCAGCGAGCGCTCCTTGCTCACTCAACAAACAAAGAGAAATAGGGCACTGATTATCGCTAACTGAATGAAGTTATCAAGTTTAGCCGATTTGTCCTTGAACTTTTGCCCTAAATACAGACTTATTGCATGTCGTTGACAAATTTAGCGATTCTCTTGTCTTCTTAATGAGAAGAGTAAGGTAAGATAATCCGCTAAAGCTTTATATCAAAACAACCAGTTGGTTTGTCTTATATGTATCATCCTATCTCATTGTTTATTGGCTTAAGGTATCTTCGGGGACGCTCTGGAGATAGGTTCAGCCGATTTGTTTCTTATATGTCGACGGCGGGTATTACGATCGGTGTAATGGCGTTGGTGACGGTTCTTTCTGTGATGAACGGGTTTGAATCGCAGTTAAAAGAACGCATTTTAGGTGTGCTACCTCATGCCGTTGTTTCGCAACACGATGGAAAAACGCCTATGACCGAGTCTGCTCCTCCATTTGTTCAAGCGATGTCGAGTGAATCCCAGCCGGAGCCTATCGTTAGAGGAGAGGCTGTTATTCAGAGTTCTGCACAGCTGACGGCTGGTTACCTCATCGGTATTGAACCTAAGAAAGGCGATCCGATTAGCAACCATTTGATTGCCGGACGATTATCGTCACTTCAAGCAGGTGACTACAATGTATTTTTGGGTCACAGTTTGGCGCGTTCACTAAAGGTCTCAATCGGGGATAAAGTGCGCTTGATGGTGACCAACGCAACGCAGTTTACCCCACTTGGTCGTATTCCTAGCCAGCGAAACTTTACTGTCTCAGGCATTTTCAATACGGGATCGGACGTTGATGGTCAATTAATGATTGTGAACATGACGGATGCATCTAAGCTGATGCGTTTCCCTAAAGACACGGTTTCTGGTTGGCGTGTCTTTTTCTCTGACCCATTTATGGTGACGGATTTTGCTGACCAACCCATGCCTGATGGATGGGAATGGAGTGATTGGCGCGAACAGCGTGGTGAGCTTTTCCAAGCGGTGAAAATGGAAAAGAACATGATGGGACTTATGCTAGGTCTAATTGTGGGTGTCGCTGCATTCAATATTATCTCCGCTTTAATCATGGTGGTAATGGAGAAGCAATCAGAAGTCGCAATATTGAAAACTCAAGGCATGACTCAATCTCAAGTGATGACCATTTTCATGGTGCAAGGTGCAAGCAGTGGTGTAATTGGCGCGATTGTTGGTGGCGCTGCGGGCGTGATCTTGTCACTTAATCTAAATGCGATTCTTGAATCTGCTGGTGTGGCGCTATTCAGCTTTGGTGGTCATCTACCCATCTTGATTGATTCACTGCAAATTCTTTTAGTGGTGGTATTGGCGATTGCTCTTAGCCTTGCTGCTACGCTTTATCCTTCTTATCGAGCATCTTCTGTTAAACCTGCTGAGGCACTTCGCTATGAATAAGCTATTAGAATGTCGTGATATTCGTAAAGTCTACCGAGAGGGTTCGTTAGATACGGAAGTGTTGAAAGGCGTAAGTTTCGATATCGACAAAGGGGAGTTGGTTTCTATTGTTGGCTCTTCTGGTTCGGGAAAAAGTACCTTATTGCATATTTTAGGTGCGTTAGATGACGCAACTCATGGTGAAGTTGATTTTCTAGGGCAAAACCTATCAGCTTTGAGCTCGAACAAACAGGCGGCATTACGCAACAAGCACCTTGGTTTTGTATACCAGTTTCATCACTTGTTGGCTGACTTTACTGCGCTTGAAAATGTGGCGATGCCACTGATGATTGGCGGTGCTAAAGTAGCGGATGCAAAACAGGCGGCTAAAGCGCTGTTAGATAAAGTTGGTTTGAGTCATCGGATGCAACATAGACCCTCCGAGTTATCGGGCGGTGAGCGTCAGCGTGTTGCGATTGCGCGTGCATTGGTGAATAAACCTGATCTGGTCTTGGCTGATGAACCTACGGGGAACTTAGATCACAATACGGCACTGTCTATCTATGATTTGATGCGCGAGCTCAATAAAGAGTCAAACATTGCATTTTTGGTTGTCACGCATGACAAAGAGCTGGCAGCAAAAATGGATCGTCAAATGCACATGCAAGATGGTTTGCTCGTAGATCGTTTTGTGACTGATACAGCATCTGCGGAGGGCTAGTTTTGTTTACCTCTTTAGCTTTGATGATTGGTGGTCGCTTCAGTCGAGCGAAAAAGCGCAACAAGATGGTGTCTTTCATATCGCTTTCTTCGACCATTGGTATAGCGGTTGGCGTTGCTGTGATCATTATCGGTTTGTCTGCAATGAATGGCTTTGAGCGCGAGCTGCAATCGCGTGTGTTGTCTGTGATCCCACACGGCGAGTTAGAAGGTGTTAATGGACCACTTCATGACTACACCAAAACGATGAATCAAGCTCTAAAACATGAACATGTTGTCGCGGCAGCACCGTACGTTCGTTTTACGGGTTTGGCAGAAAAAGGCAGTAAGCTAAAAGCGATAGAAGTTCGTGGCGTAGAGCCTACTTTCGAGCAAGCGGTGTCGAGCTTGTCGAATTTTATTGACCAAGAAGCTTGGCAAAACTTTTATGCCGGTCAGCAGCAAGTGATCTTAGGCCGAGGTGTAGCAAACGAGCTAAATGTCGCCGTGGGGGATTACGTTACGTTAATGATTCCGCAAACAGGCGGCGCAAATAAAGTGCAGGCACCTAAGCGTGTGCGCGTGAAGGTGTCAGGGTTCTTAACGTTGAATGGCCAAATCGACCACTCTCTAGCGTTAGTACCATTAGCTGATGCGCAGCAATACGCGAGGTTAGGGGGAGGGGTCACAGGCATTTCACTAAAAACTGACGATGTTCTCAATGCGCCTTCTATTGTTCGCGAGGTTGGTAGCATGGTTGATGTTTACGTGTATTTGAAAAGCTGGCAGCAAAAGTTTGGTTTTTTGTATCGCGATATTCAGCTCGTGCGCACCATTATGTACTTGGTGATGGTACTGGTGATTGGCGTGGCATGTTTTAATATTGTGTCTACGTTGATGATGGCAGTGAAAGACCGAGCGGCGGAAATTGCAATTTTGCGAACAATGGGAGCAAAAGATAGCCTAATCAAACGGATCTTTGTTTGGCAAGGTGTATTCTCTGGTGTATTTGGTAGTCTCGTCGGCAGTGTTATCGGTGTCTTAGTGGCGTTAAACCTGACTCCGTTAATTAAAGGGTTAGAGAGCTTAATTGGTCATCAGTTTTTATCGGGTGATATTTACTTCGTCGACTTCTTACCATCACAACTACACTGGCCAGATGTGGCATTGGTGTCAGTGACGGCGATAGTGCTTAGTTTACTTGCGACGTGGTATCCTGCTTCGCGTGCCGCAAGGTTGAATCCGGCGGCTGTACTGAGTTCTAAATAGCGGATTGTTTTACAATATGCGAAAAACAAAAAGGACCGAATTCGGTCCTTTTTTGTATTTATCCGACTTGAGTAACATCGCGTTTCATTCTAACTGTTAGATGCCCCTCAACTGATAGCTCAAATGCTGATTTTTACGCAGTAAGGTCTTATCTTATTTTGCGTTTTTGCCAGCTCCGTACCACGGAGTAGCGCCAAAGCCCACGAATTCCGAAGTAGCCAATAATCGCGGATACAACCCCACAAATTGCGCAGCCCAATAGAAATGGAGGTCCAATGGTGCTCATTTGCTGCATGATGAATTCCCACGATAGTTCAAAGTGAAAAGGTTGCGGGGGAAGACGCATCACTAGAGCACCTAGCTTGTACGCAAAGTAAAATAGCACAGGCATAGTGATAGGATTGCTGATCCATACCAAAGCGACGGAGAGGGGCAGATTGACACCCAACATAATGGCCAAACCAGCGGCCATGATCATTTGGCTCGGCAGCGGAACAAAAGCCATAAATAACCCGACAGCAAAAGCCCCTGATGCCGAGCGGCGGTTTAAGCACCACAAGTTTGGGTTGTACAACACATTGCCGAAGACCTTCAATGCTTTTTGGCGTTTGATCAATTCATGATCTGGCATGAAGCGTTTTATCAGCTTTCTAGGCATAGGACAGCATGACTCTCTCAGAAAAAAGTTGGACCTTGGCGTTATTTGTAGCGAGCGTAATCTCGTCAGCTTGGTGGCCGACAATACCAGATTGGCGTTGGTTGCTGCTGGGAATAATAACCACTGGCTCAATAATCAAATTACGTCGTGGCTTAATTAGCATAGGCGCAATTGCGGGCTTTATGGTTGTCATCGTCCACGGCAATGTATTGGAGTCTCAGAGACAAGCCCTTTTTCAAGCAGGGGAGAATATTACCATAATTGGTAAAGTTGACAGCCCTTTTACGCAAATAAGTCACGGTTATGAAGGTATTGTCGCTATAGAAGCGGTAAATTCTCAAACTCTGTTACCTTTTCTTAAACCTAAAATCCGTCTTATTACGCCTTTTCCACTCGATGTTAACAGTGAGTTTACGACATCCATCTCGTTAAAGCCGATTATAGGTCTACGCAACGAAGCTGGCTTTGATGCTGAAAAGCACGCGATGGGTAAAAATATTATCGCCCGAGCGGTTGTTAACAAAGACGCTCAGTGGATTGTTCGTTCTAATGTATCTCTGCGTCAATCCATTATTGCCGATGTCGCTGATGATGTGTCTTCCCTTCATCATTTCTCGTTAATAAGTGCGTTAGTTTTTGCTGATCGTTCTTGGTTGTCTAAGGAAGATTGGCAAGCGCTCAGGGACAGTGGTTTACTGCATTTGGTCTCCATTTCTGGTTTACATATTGGTATGGCGTTTACTTTTGGGCTAGTCGTGGGCGGTACCGTTCGTTATCTATTACCCCAATACCAGTTGTTACCTAGCTTATATGGGCTGATCTTCGCTGTTGCCTACGCTTGGTTAGCGGATTTCTCTCTGCCTACTACGCGAGCAGTGTCGGTATGCGTTGTTTACGTTCTCCTGAAGTATACTCTGGTGCACTGGACTTCTTGGCGAGTTCTTTTGCTTGCAGTATCTCTACAACTGCTTGTCCAACCTTTTGCATCCTACAGTATGAGCTTTTGGTTATCGTACCTCTCCGTTTGTGCGGTATTGTTCGCAATTAATTTGATTCGACATCAAAGGGGAGGTTGGAAAGCGCGATTAAAAGCGTTATTGCTTACTCAATTGATGTTGAGCGCTTTAATCGTACCTGTTAGTGGCCATTTCTTCTCCGGTTTTAGTTTGTCCTCAATAGCCTACAACTTGGTATTTATTCCTTGGTTCGGATTTATCGTTGTACCCTTGATGTTTCTAGCCCTGTTCTCATCTTTGTTTCTTGAAATGATAGCGAAGCCTCTGTGGCATTTGGTGGACTGGTCATTACAGCCATTGAGCACGTCAATACAGTACGCAGTAGGTTCTTGGCAACCCATTAGCATGGAAATGACAATGCTGGTTATGGTGATAGTGGTTTGCTTAATATTTCAACGGTTCATGTCTCAGTACGCGTGGTATTTGTTACTCGGCATCGTTATTAGTATCAAGTTTGCAGCGGAGTATGAACCGCATTGGCGTATCGATGTATTAGATGTAGGTCATGGCCTTGCAGTGGTTGTAGAAAAAGACGACAAGGTGTTGCTGTATGACACTGGTAAAGCATGGCAAAGCGGCAGTATCGCAGAGCAGGTCGTCACTCCGGTTTTGCATCAACGAGGTTATGAAAGCATAGAGACACTGATTCTAAGCCATTTCGATAATGATCACGCAGGCGGCCGCTTTTTCATTGAAGATGCCTTTTCTCCACAACGTAAACGTAGTAGTCAATTCTTTATCGGATATGAGCCTTGCACTAGAGGCGACCAATGGAAATGGCAAGGATTAAAGATGGAAGTGCTCTGGCCTCCTGAACTTGTTCAACGTGCGTATAATCCGCACTCCTGTGTATTACGACTTACTGACCCTATTTCTAACTTTAGTATGCTTTTTACTGGTGATATTGAGGCCATTAGCGAGTGGATTTTGCTTAGAGAACCCGGAAAGTTACAAAGCGATGTGATGCTAGTCCCTCACCACGGGAGTAAAAGTTCATCGAATCCTCGATTTATCGAGGCGGTGAGCCCGAGTGTGGCGGTTGCTTCTTTAGCAAAAAACAATCGATGGGGAATGCCAGCGGAAAATGTCGTTGCTTCATACCGAAAGCTTGGCATTACTTGGCTTGATACTGGTGAGGGTGGTCAGGTAAGCTTCTTTATTCACCGTGATAATTGGCGCTCAGAAACCAAACGTAGCGATACATTTGAGCCTTGGTATAGGCAGATGCTGCGTAAGGGAGTAGAATGAGAGTCTTAATGTAAGAAAATAAAGCACTTCTATGTCGATAAATACTGATGAAACGACTTGGCAGACGTTTAAGCGTCTATGGCAATTTATTCGCCTTTATAAGTCAGGTCTTGTCGTTGCAGTCATTGCATTAGTTATTAATGCCATATCAGATACCTATATGATTTCCCTGCTAAAACCACTACTCGATGAAGGTTTTGGGAACGCTGAATCTGATTTTTTACGCACGCTTCCATTGATTATTTTTGCCATGATGTTCATCCGTGGCATAAGTGGATTTGTCTCCACCTACTGTTTGAGCTGGGTATCTGGCAACGTAGTTATGCAAGTCCGTCGCATGGTGTTCAATCACTTTATGCATATGCCAGTGTCTTACTTTGATAAGGAAAAGACGGGCAATTTATTGTCGCGTATAACCTACGACTCAGAGCAAGTGTCAGCGGCAACTAGCCAAGCGTTGGTGAGCATTGTCCGTGAAGGCGCAAGTATCATTGGTCTGTTAGTTTTGATGTTTTACAACAGCTGGCAATTGTCGCTAGTGCTGTTTGCTGTTGCTCCCGTTGTAGCATGGGGTATTGGTGTTGTTTCTAAACGTTTTAGAAAAATATCCAAAAATATGCAGACCATGATGGGTAACGTAACTGCATCAGCAGAGCAGATGCTGAAAGGCCATAAAGTTGTGTTGAGCTATGGCGGCCAAGACATCGAACGTAAACGATTTGAAAAAGTCAGCAACCAAATGCGTCAACAAAGCATGAAGTTGGTGACGGCTCAAGCGGCGGCTAACCCTATCATCCAAATGATTGCATCACTTGCAATTGTTGCCGTTCTTTATTTAGCAAGTATTGATTCGATTAAAGAGCAACTGACTCCAGGTACATTTACTGTTGTCTTCTCTGCAATGTTTGGTCTGATGCGCCCACTTAAAGCGCTGACTAACGTTACTTCTCAGTTCCAACGTGGTATGGCCGCGAGCCAAACGCTCTTCGCGTTAATTGACCTCGAGCCTGAGAAAAACGAAGGTAAGTTGACAGTTGAACGCGCAAATGGCGATGTTTCAGTTAAAAACGTAAGCTTTACTTACACTGGTGCAGAAAAACCAGCATTGGAAAATGTCAGCTTCGATATTCCAAGAGGAAAAACGGTGGCGCTAGTTGGCCGTTCTGGTTCAGGTAAAAGTACCATCGCGAACTTGTTCAACCGCTTCTATGATGTTGACAGTGGATCTATCACATTAGATGGGCATGATATTCGTGATTACGAGCTAAAGAATTTACGTCAGCAATTTGCACTAGTATCGCAAAATGTTCATTTGTTTAATGACACGATAGCAAACAATATTGCGTACGCAACGGATGGCCAATACGAGCGCAGTGATATCGAGAAAGCGGCAACACTCGCGCATGCGATGGAGTTCATCGGCAAAATGGATGATGGACTTGATACCATGATTGGTGAAAATGGTGCTAGCTTGTCTGGTGGTCAACGCCAACGTGTTGCGATTGCGCGAGCTCTATTGCGTGATGCTCCAGTGCTGATTCTTGATGAGGCAACTTCGGCTTTGGATACCGAATCCGAGCGAGCTATTCAAGCTGCACTTGATGAGCTGCAAAAAGATAAAACGGTACTTGTAATAGCGCACCGCTTATCCACAATCGAGAAAGCCGATGAAATTCTTGTGGTTGATGATGGTGCCATCATTGAACGTGGCAACCACGCTGAGCTTATTAAGAAAAATGGTGCGTATGCACAATTGCACCGTATTCAGTTTGGTGAATAAGCGCGGTGATTGAAAAAATCTGGTTTGAAAACCATCCAATAAAATACCTCTTGTGGCCGCTTTTGTGGCCACTGAGTTTATTATTTGGAACGATAAGCAAGTCAAAGCGAAAGCAATACCAAACTGGCCGCAAGCAAGCTTATAATGCGCCAATACCTGTTGTTGTGGTTGGCAATATCACTGCTGGTGGCAATGGTAAAACACCAGTTGTTGTGTGGCTTGTTGAGCAACTACAGCAAATGGGCTTTAAGCCGGGGGTTGTTTCTCGTGGTTATGGGGCAAAGGCTCCTGCCTATCCGTTAGTGCTAAAAGAAGATACGCCAGCGAAGCATTGTGGCGATGAACCTAAGTTGATTCATCGCCGTACAGGAGCACCTGTTGCGGTAGATCCTGTGCGTTCAAATGCAGTGAAAGCACTGCTAGATTTGGATGTGGATATCATAATTACGGATGATGGATTACAACATTATGCGTTAGGCCGTGATATTGAGTTAGTGATTGTGGATGGGAATCGCCGGTTTGGGAATGAAAGCCTGATTCCATTAGGTCCTTTACGTGAAGGTATTGAGCGACTTAAAGAAGTCGACTTTATCATCACCAATGGCGGTCAAGCGCATACGGGCGAAATCGCAATGGCTTTAGCACCCTCTAAAGCTATTAATCTTAAGACTAAGCAACATGTGGATGTCTCGGAGTTGAAAGATCTCGTCGCATTTGCGGGCATTGGGCATCCTCCGCGTTTTTTTCATACACTAAACTCGATGAACGCAGATGTTAAAGTCACAAAAGGTTTTGCTGACCATCAAGACTTTGATCAACAAGAATTAGAAGCATTGGCTCAACAAGGGACCAATGTGGTTATGACCGAGAAAGATGCCGTCAAGTGCAGCCATTATGCGCAAGATAATTGGTGGTATCTGCCTGTATCTGCCCAGTTTGAATCAAACGATGCAGAGCAAATTTTAAATAGAATAAAAGAGGTTAAAGCGGCTTATGGATCACCGTCTACTTGAGATTGTAGCTTGCCCTGTTTGCAAAGGTAAGCTGACGTACGATAAAGATAATCAAGAGTTGATCTGCAAATTGGATCGCCTTGCTTACCCGATCAAAGAGGGTATTCCAGTTCTGCTAGAGCCTGAAGCTCGCACTATGAGCATGGATGAGGGACGCTAATGTCTTTTACGGTTGTCATCCCCTCGCGCTACGCATCGAGCCGTTTGCCTGGTAAACCGCTAGCGGATATTGGTGGTAAGCCTATGGTTCAGTGGGTTTATGAACAAGCGCTACAAGCGGGTGCGGAAGATGTCATCGTTGCAACTGATGACGAGCGTGTTGCGAAAGCGGTTTCGTCATTTGGTGGTAAAGTTTGTATGACCTCTCCCCACCACGAATCAGGTACGGAGCGTCTTGCCGAAGTTGTTGAAAAGATGGCTATTCCGTCAGACCACATTATTGTTAATGTGCAAGGGGATGAGCCTTTGATTCCGCCGTCCATCATTCGTCAGGTTGCTGATAACTTATCTGGGTGTGAAGCCCCGATGGCGACGTTAGCTGTAGAAATAGACTCGGAAGAGGAAGTGTTCAACCCGAACGCTGTTAAAGTTGTCGCAGATGAGCAAGGCTATGCGTTGTACTTTAGTCGAGCAACCATCCCTTGGGATCGCGATAACTTTGCTAAACAAGACAAAACTATTGCCAACCCATTAATGCGTCATATTGGTATTTATGCTTATCGAGCTGGTTTCATTAATACGTATGTCAACTGGGCACCAAGTGCATTAGAGCAGATTGAGTGTCTTGAGCAACTGCGAGTGCTTTGGTACGGTGAAAAAATTCATGTGGCGGTAGCGAAAGAAGCACCAGCGGCAGGGGTTGATACGCCCGAAGACCTAGAAGCCGTGCGCGCGATTGTTGAGAAGCAAGCGTAACAAATGCTCATATAGATTTAAGAATAAACAAGGCTCCTGAATTAGGAGCCTTTTTGTTTTACTTGTATCGCGGTATTAGTTAAATGTTAGTGTCGTATTGGTTCCGTTTAGGGCAGGTCGCTAACACCTCTCGGTGACCGGTGTCTTTCACTTCTTGGAGAATGACATCAAAGCCCCATAATCGATACACGTGCTTTAGAACTTCTTCGTAACTATCATCAAGTGGGATGCGGTTGTGAGGAACGTACTGCAACGTAAGCGAGCGATCACCACGGACATCGACATTAAACACCTGAATGTTTGGCTCAAGATTAGATAAGTTATACTGAGCGGCTAAGGTTTCTCTAATGCGTTTATAACCCATCTCATCGTGTATAGCAGCGACTTCAATAAAGTTCTTATGATCATCATCGTTGATCGCAAACAGCTTGAAATCACGCATTAATTTCGGAGAAAGGTATTGGCTAATAAAGCTTTCATCTTTGAAATTATGCATCGCGAAATGCACTGCATCTAACCAGTCGGTTCCTGCTAGGTCTGGAAACCACTCTTTGTCCTCATCAGTTGGTTCTTCACAGATACGCTTAATATCTCGGAACATGGCAAAGCCTAACGCGTAGGGGTTAATGCCATTAAAGTAAGGACTGTTATAAGGCGGCTGAGCCACGACACTGGTGTGGCTATGTAAGAACTCTAGAATGAATTTTTCAGACACCAAGCCCTCATCATAAAGATGGTTGAGTATGGTGTAGTGCCAGAACGTTGCCCAGCCCTCATTCATAACTTGCGTTTGTTTTTGCGGATAAAAATACTGACTGATCTTACGGACGATCCGAACAACTTCACGCTGCCACGGCTCTAGCAACGGCGCATGTTTTTCGAAGAAGTAGAGCAAGTTTTCCTGAGGCTCGCTTGGGAATCGCTCTTTAATGTCTTCCTCTTTCGTCTTGGCTGTCGGTACCGTGCGCCAAAGCTCATTAACTTGAGATTGTAGGTATGCTTCGCGTTCTTCTTGTCTTGCTTTTTCCTCTGTAATTGAGATTTTCTCTGGACGCTTGTAGCGGTCTACACCAAAGTTCATTAACGCGTGACAAGAGTCGAGCAGTTTTTCCACTTCTTTTACGCCATATCGTTCTTCACACTCGGCTAAATACTTTTTGGCGAACAGCAGATAGTCGATAATAGAGCTGGCGTCAGTCCACGTTTGGAATAGGTAATTACCTTTGAAAAAAGAGTTATGGCCGTAACACGCGTGCGCTATCACGAGTGCTTGCATTGTTACCGTATTTTCTTCCATCAAATAAGCAATACAAGGGTCGGAGTTAATCACAATCTCGTAGGCTAACCCCATTTGACCATGTTTATAGTTCTGCTCTGTTTGAATGAATTTTTTACCAAATGACCAGTGGTTGTAATTGATTGGCATGCCGATACTTGAGTAGGCATCCATCATCTGTTCTGAAGTAATCACTTCTATTTGGTTAGGGTAAGTGTCTAGGCGATAATGCTCCGCGACACGCTTAATTTCTTTGTGGTATCGCTCTAACAGCTCAAATGTCCAATCTGGTCCATCTGGCAACACTTTACTGTTACGCTTTTTAGGCGCCTCTCCTGAGAGGTTTCTCGTTGCGGTATTCATCGCTAGCCTCCTTACGCCGTTTCTTTTTGGAATAGTTCACGAAAGACTGGGAAAATATCCTCCACAGAGCGAATGTTTTTCATTGCGAAATTAGGAAACTCTTCAGTGAGTTTTTCGTACTCATGCCATAGAGTTTGGTGCGATCGCCGCGTGATCTCTATGTAAGAGTAATACTGACAGTTTGGAAGTAATTTGTTCACTAACAGATCCCGGCATCTTGGCGAATCATCTGCCCAGTTGTCACCGTCGGATGCTTGAGCTGCATATATGTTCCACTGACCAATCGGGTATCGCTCTTTTACTATTTCATCCATTAACTTGAGCGCGCTAGATACAATGGTACCCCCGGTTTCTTGTGAGTAGAAAAATTCGTGCTCGTCCACTTCCTTCGCTTGGGTATGGTGGCGGATAAAGACGACTTCGACATTCTCGTAGGTACGAGTTAAGAACAAGTACAAAAGAACATAGAAGCGTTTTGCGATGTCTTTCGTTGCCTGGTCCATCGAACCGGATACGTCCATTAGACAGAACATTACCGCTTGGCTCGATGGTACCGGGCGTTTCTCATAGTTCTTGAAGCGTAAGTCGAAGGTATCGATGAACGGCACGCTTTCGATTTTCTTGCGCAGTTCTTCAATTTCAGCCTTCAAGCGGTTCTCTTCAAACTGCTGAGCAGGTTCAATATTTTTGATGCGAGCAAGTTCGTCTTCTAACTCTTTAAGAAGTCGTTTCTTACCAGCAGTCATTGCAGTACGGCGCGCAAGAGATTGTTGCAGAGAGCGTACTACGGCGATATTGGAAGGGATACCGGCAGTTTGAAAGCCTGCACGGTGCGTTTTCCATTCTGTGATTTTGGCAATTTGGTTTTTTTCTAGATTAGGCAGCTCGAGATCTTCGAACAAAATATCGAGGTACTCATCTTTTGATATTTGGAATACAAATTCGTCTTGGCCTTCTCCATCTGGACTGGCGTTCCCTTCTCCAGAGCCGCTACCTTGACCGCCACCTTTGGGACGCTCAATTTTATCACCAGTAATGAATTGGTCGTTACCGGGATGAACTCGTTCTCGAACACCACCTTTGCCTTGATGAAATATAGGCTCATTGATGTCTTTGTGAGGGATAGAGACGTCTTCGCCCGTTTCCGTATTCGTAATCGAGCGTCGATTCACTGCGTCTGCTACCGACTCTTTTATTTGCTCTTTGTGGCGCTTCAAGAAGCGCTGTCGATTAACAGCGCTCTTGTTCTTGCCATTGAGCCTTCGGTCTATAAATTGCGCCATGAAATAGCCCTCTTCATGTTTCACAAGCGACCTAACTCAATACTGGGTTAGGATGACTTACGTACTCGTAGGTACCACTCAGAAAGTAGGCGAACCTGTTTCTCGGTATAGCCTTTTTCCATCATGCGAGCGACAAAGTCGTCGTGCTTCTTCTGATCTTCAGAAGAGGTTTTCGCATTAAATGAGATAACCGGAAGTAGCTCTTCGGTATTGGAGAACATTTTCTTCTCGATTACTGTGCGCAGTTTTTCGTAGCTGGTCCAAACCGGGTTTTGACCATTGTTATTCGCTTTCGCACGAAGCACAAAGTTAACGATTTCGTTTCGGAAATCTTTCGGGTTAGAAATACCAGCTGTTTTTTCGATCTTCTCTAGCTCAGCATTCAGTGAAGAGCGATCAAATAGCTGACCAGTTTCTGGATCTCGGTACTCTTGGTCTTGAATCCAGAAGTCTGCATAGGTGACATATCGGTCGAAGATGTTTTGGCCGTACTCAGAGTAAGACTCAAGATAAGCGGTCTGAATCTCTTTACCGATAAATTCAACGTATCGAGGTACTAGGTAGCCTTTCAAGAACTCGAGATATTTCTCTGCTGTTTCAGCAGGGAACTGTTCGCGCTCAACCTGTTGTTCAATCACATAGAATAGATGTACAGGGTTGGCTGCCACTTCGGTTTGGTCGAAGTTAAATACGCGTGACAAAATCTTAAAGGCAAAACGTGTTGAGAGACCGTTCATGCCTTCATCGACACCAGCATAATCACGATACTCTTGATAGCTTTTTGCCTTTGGATCCGTATCTTTCAGCGTTTCACCGTCGTATACGCGCATCTTAGAGAAGATGGACGAGTTCTCAGGCTCTTTAAGTCGAGAAAGAATACTGAATTGTGCCAGAGTCTCGAGTGTGCTTGGTGAACAAGGGGCTTGAGATAACTCACTGTTTTCAAGAAGTTTTTGGTAGATTTTGACTTCTTCTGAAACACGTAGACAGTAAGGTACTTTCACAATATAAACACGGTCCAAGAACGCTTCATTGTTCTTGTTGTTACGGAAGGTCTGCCACTCAGATTCGTTTGAGTGAGCCAGAATCATACCGTCGAATGGAATCGCAGAAAGGCCTTCTGTACCGTTGAAGTTGCCTTCTTGCGTTGCTGTTAGCAGCGGGTGAAGCACTTTGATTGGTGCTTTGAACATCTCAACGAATTCCATTAAACCTTGGTTTGCTTTACACAGCGCACCGGAGTAGCTGTAAGCGTCTGGATCGTCTTGCGAATAGTGCTCAAGCTTACGAATATCGACTTTACCAACCAATGATGAGATATCTTGGTTGTTTTCATCGCCTGGTTCAGTTTTGGCAATACCGATTTGGTCAAGGATAGAAGGGCGTACTTTCACTACTTTAAATTTGGTGATATCACCACCAAACTCGTGAAGACGTTTAGCGGCCCAAGGAGACATGATCGAGCGAAGATAACGGTGCTCGATGCCATACTCTTTTTTCAAAATATCGCCATCTTCTGTGGCTTTGAATAGGCAGAATGGATGGTCATTCACTGGGCTGCGTTCGCCGTTAGCAGTAAGAACATAAATAGGCATCTGTTCCATCAGAGCCTTAAGCTTTTCTGCAAGCGAAGACTTACCACCGCCGACAGGGCCGAGTAGGTAAAGAATCTGCTTACGCTCTTCTAGGCCTTGCGCCGCATGTTTTAGGTAAGACACAATTTGTTCTATGGCATCTTCCATGCCATAAAAGTCTTTAAAGGTTTCATAACGAGAGATAACACGATTCGAGAAGATTCGGCTTAGTCTCGGATCCTTTGCCGTATCGATTATCTCTGGTTCACCAATCGCCATCAGTAGGCGTTCTGCTGCATTAGCATAAGCGCTTTTGTCATCTTTACACAGGGCTAAAAACTCCTGTAACGACATCTCTTCATCTTTTGCAGCTTCATATCTTGATTGATAGTGGTCGAAAATACTCATGTCGCTTTCCCCTTTAATAGTCAGTCTACCGACGAACGTTGATTCAGGCTTTCCACCAACAGTTATGCTCGTTGTTGTTTGAATATACGTCCTGTTATCACATTTGGTTCGTACAGAATGTAAGATTGGCGACACCAAAGACTTTGCTTTATGGACGGTTTTTTCGTTACAACGGTGAGCGGTGGATATGAATTTTTCAATCACAGCCTTTCTCTACTTAAGCCTAGTCGGGGATTTGCAATTTTGCTTAACAATTATGAATTTATTGTAAAAGTGACATTTGAATCACTCTTTTATTAAGGACGAATTTATGTCGTGAATAGGTGCAATAGAAATCAAATATTTGGCAAAGACGGAAGAGTCTCAGTGATTCGTTGTTCTACATTGAGCAAGGCAAGTGAAAGAGGTAGGAAGAGAGCAAAGTCTTAGATAAGTTTGTGACAGGGTAAATAACAAGGAGAGCGGGCGCTCTCCTCATTCTTAGATGACCATTTTATGCGCTGAAGATTTGCGCTAGTTCGTTTTCACATAAATGATACTGACGAGGGCAGTTACGCCAAGTTTGCAGCATACGGCGGTATTTATCTAGCATCGGCATTTGGCTGTTAAAGTGATGATCTGCCTTGTCAAACTGAGGGTACAAACCTTCAGAATCGATGAGAAAACGTACGTAATGTACTTGTTGCGCTTCTGAAGCGATATCAAATCCCAAGAACTTCAAGCGACGTTGATCCACGTTGCTGCGATCTTCATCGTCTAGCATGTTGTAAGACTCTTGCATCGCATGATACATCTCCATAACGTCGATGATCTCACGACACTCTGCTTCTGAGAGGCAGCCGAAATCTTTGTTCAACTCTCGCATTTGTAGTTCATAACCACGTTCAACGATCGTTTGTAAGCGTTTGTATTTGGCCGCATTACTTGGATCAAGTTGAGACATAAGGTTGTATTGGTTTGATAGAATCAAACGTTGAGCGTTTGACATTTCCATGGTGACCTCACTAGATATCTAATACATTTTTAATGTGCTTAGGTTAACGCTTAAGACATGAGTGAAACATGATCTCAACACATATTTAATACTAAAAAATGGCAAGAACTGTCACTTTTGACCAGTTTGAAAACACTTATTTATGGTAATGATTGTATATGTAGTCTCGGTCTGAAAATACTCTCAGCCACTCTGGCTTGAATACGGTTAAAACCGCCAGTGCCATACCATTTAATAGACCTTCTGGAAAGGCGAGCAACGGCACAAAAACAAAGTAGTTATGTTGAATGGTTTCCCAATCGTAGTGACCAACTGATAGGTGATAAAAAGAGTTAATGATGAGGTGCAGACTTCCTGTTATCGCGCCATTGAAAAATCCAGCAACGAAGATGAAAACAAAAATGTTTCGTGGCAAGTAGTGGTAACTCAGAAGAAACACTAAGTAACTAATGAAAATCGGAATTAGGGCAGATAGAACTAACGACGTGGGTAAGAGTAGCAAGGACACATCATGTAGTAGGTGGTTGACCAGCATTGCAGGGATACTGAGTAGAAATGCCATACGCCAACCATACATCATCGTCAGCGTTGTTAGTGCAAGAAAATGAATCTGTAATCCTTCTTTTACACCTGCTTGAGCTGTCCATAAAATACTGAAAAAGAAGAGCGTTGCAAAAACGAGGTGCTGAAATCCTTTCTCTTTTTCCAGTTTGGGCCAAACGACTTTTTTCCAATCTGGTAGGCAGTAGACTACTACTATCCAAATTGAGACAACAAGAGAGCCTAAGTTAAACAAATCCATGTTACTTCCTTCCTATGCGAACATGACGCAATCATTTCTATCGTTCTTTTTATACCTAAATGACCGCAGAGAAACTCACTGATAAGGCTTAGATATAATCAAAAAAATACCAGCAATAAGCTGGTATTTTAAAGAGGTTAGTCTTGCGGTTCACTTAGTATTTTACGTTATCGTTGTATTGAGCAAGAATGGATTGAATTTCATCCATGGTTTCTTTTGGTGGCGGGTTTACGCCTTCGAGTGGGTATTCTAAGCCTAACGCTTCCCACTTATGAGCCCCTAATTTGTGGTAAGGAAGTAACTCGACCTTTTCGATGTTATCCATGTCTTTAATAAATTCACCAAGCATGTGTGCTGCTTCTGGGTCATCTGTGTAACCAGGCACGACGACATAGCGAATCCATGTTTTCTTTCCGATTTTTTGCAAGTAACGAGCAAAGTCCAATGTGCGTCGGTTGGATACACCAATGAGATCTTGGTGCACTTCGTCTTTCATGTGTTTGATGTCAAGCATGACTAAGTCTGTTGCATCCAGTACTTCATCGATAACATCAGTGTGCTTACGAACATAACCGTTAGTATCTAGACATGTATGAATGCCTTCGGCTTTAGCAGCGCGGAAAAAATCACGTACGAATTCCGGTTGAAGCATCGCTTCGCCGCCAGAACAAGTAACGCCACCGCCTGATGCATTCATGAAGTGGCGGTAACTTTTCGCTTCGGAAATGATTTCTTCAACCGTGACTTCTTTGCCATCATGCGTGTCCCAAGTATCGCGGTTATGGCAATACTTACAGCGCATTAAACAACCTTGCAAGAAGACGATAAATCGAATACCAGGTCCGTCTACGGTACCACATGACTCAAATGAGTGAATACGACCAGCTGTTGACATCTTTTGCTCTCATTACTAGTAAATTCTAGCTGTTATTTTATTACAAAAAGCAGGGTTAAAACAGCTTTGTCGGTACTAAAGGCAAGGTTATTTGAAGAAAGAAAATAGATGGAGCCAATCTACATAAACGCTTGAACACGAGGTGGTTAATACCTACCCCGAGAACTTGCCGTGTATCTAGATTGACTTCGATGCTGGGATAATTCAGTTTTTAGAAAAAGGCGAACACGGAGAACGAGCCTGTCCCATAAACATCGGTTTGGGCTTCTTCATAATCCGGTGTTTTAATTGTAAAGGTGATGCTTGCACCGTAATTTTGGTTGTACCAAGATACCCCCGCGACGGCACTTGCTTGCCAATTTTGCAGTGTGACGTCGTATGGCGCTGACGGTTCAGGAATGCCAGGACGATCTCCTTCGATAGTCATGTCATTAAAGCGGTAACGACCTTCAAACCCGGTGAACAAGAACCAACTCGACGTGTTCTGAGCGATCATACTTGCTGAGAAAGGGCTTTCGACACTGATATTGGCGGCTCCGATGCTATTCGCTAGGTTTGTACCCCAACGAAACATGACGCCTTGAGAGACATCACTACGGAAGTTACCCGCATTGATGTCGTTAATGTTGGTGATCTCCCATTGTGTTTTTTGTTCTTCGCTGCGCATCAATTTGTTAAATACGCGGTAACCAAGGCTGAACGCAACTTTATCTTCAATCTGGTAATCCCAACCTTGAGGGTCCGTCGATCCTGTTATGCCGTGAACGATTTCTTGCGCCTTTTCTGATAGCGAACTTTCACCCGTAGCTCCTATGGTGAAATTGTACCGTACAGCTTTGTCACTCGTTAGGGAAAGGTAGTTGATTTCGGTGTGTAGGTAACCGGCATATGGACGATCATTGATTAGTGGATAATCGGCTTCAATGTCGCTTGGAGTCCACATTTTGTGGCCAAGAACCAACTCTATTTTATCGATATTGGCGTGCTCTGAGTTAGCTAGACTCAGCCATTTCCATTGGCTTTCTTGTGTCAGTTGGTCTGTCGCGTAAGAAAGGAAAACACCATTCGTATAGTCTTGATCTACGCCAAAAATACCATCGTTGTCGATGGTAAAAGAAACCGTAGACTTAGTGGATGCTATTGCAACTGGAGAAAGAAGGGTAAGAATAATTAATTTGCTAAATCTCATAGACTTTATTTGCTAACTTTTTTCGCATCATACGTAAGAATGCGGGCAAAAGTCTTTCGCGATATCACAACTTTCATTCAAGAAATAAAAAAAGGCTGATGCTACTTAGCATCAGCCTTTGTTGTATTACTAGAACGTTATTTCGCTATAGTCTTATAGAGACTCAGTGAATGTACGTGCGATTACGTCAGCTTGTTGCTCTGCAGTTAGAGAGTTGAAGCGAACAGCGTAACCAGATACACGGATTGTTAGCTGAGGGTATTTCTCTGGGTGCTTAACTGCGTCTTCTAGAGTTTCACGGTTAAGAACGTTCACGTTTAGGTGTTGACCACCTTCGATACCCGCTTCGTGGTGGAAGTAACCATCCATCAGACCTGCAAGGTTAGCGCGTTGTGAACCCTCATCTTTACCTAGTGCGTTAGGTACGATAGAGAATGTGTAAGAGATACCATCTTGTGCGTCAGCAAACGGCAGTTTAGCAACTGAAGTTAGTGATGCTACAGCACCTTTCTCGTCACGACCGTGCATTGGGTTTGCACCTGGAGCAAATGGAGCACCAGCACGACGACCGTCAGGCGTGTTACCAGTTTTCTTACCGTAAACCACGTTTGAAGTGATAGTAAGAATTGACTGAGTAGGGATTGCATCACGGTAAGTCTTAAGCTTACGGATTTTGCCCATAAATACAGAAACAAGTTCACATGCAATATCATCAACGCGTGGATCGTTGTTACCGAATTTAGGGTAATCGCCTTCGATTTCGAAGTCGATTGCTAGACCGTCTTCGTCACGAATTGGCTTAACTTTTGCGTATTTAATTGCAGATAGTGAGTCAGCTGCAACAGATAGACCAGCAATACCACAAGCCATAGTACGTTTAACGTCACGGTCGTGTAGAGCCATTAGTGCCGCTTCGTAGCTGTACTTATCGTGCATGAAGTGGATAGCGTTTAGTGCAGTCACATATTGTTTCGCTAGCCAATCCATGAAGTGGTCCATTTTCTCCCACAGTTCATCGTAGTTAAGAACATCGCCTTCGATCTTAGGCATTTGCGGGCCAACTTGGATTTTTAGCTTCTCATCCACACCACCGTTGATGGTGTAAAGCATTGTTTTCGCAAGGTTCGCACGAGCACCGAAGAACTGCATTTGCTTACCAACAACCATTGGAGATACACAACATGCGATCGCGTAGTCGTCAGAGTTCATGTCTGGACGCATTAGGTCGTCATTTTCGTACTGAATAGAAGAAGTATCGATAGATACTTTCGCACAGAACTTCTTGAAGCCTTCAGGTAGTTGCTCAGACCAAAGAACAGTGATGTTTGGCTCTGGAGAAGGACCCATAGTGTATAGTGAGTTTAGGAAACGGAAGTTTGTACGAGTAACTAGCGTACGACCGTCAAGACCCATACCACCCATAGACTCAGTTGCCCAGATAGGGTCGCCAGAGAATAGGTCATCGTACTCAGGAGTACGTAGGAAACGAACCATACGTAGTTTCATTACGAAGTGGTCGATCATTTCCTGAGCTTGTTCTTCAGTTAGCTTACCAGCCGCGATATCACGTTCGATGAAGATGTCTAGGAACGTAGAAGTACGACCTAGAGACATAGCCGCACCGTTTTGAGATTTAACAGCAGCTAGGTAACCGAAGTAAGTCCACTGAATAGCTTCTTGCGCAGTTTCAGCAGGACGAGAAATATCACAACCGTATTTTGCAGCCATTTCTTTGATTTGACCTAGAGCACGGTGTTGCTCTGCGATCTCTTCACGAAGCTGCATTGTCATTTGTAGGTCTTCGCCGTTCTCAAAACGCTCTTGTAGAGAAGAGAACTGCGCGAATTTATCCTTCATTAGGAAGTCAATACCGTATAGAGCAACACGACGGTAGTCACCGATGATACGACCACGACCGTATGCATCTGGAAGACCAGTCAGTACGCCAGATTTACGACACGCCATGATTTGAGGAGTGTAGATATCGAAAACGCCTTGGTTGTGAGTTTTACGGTATTCTGTGTAGATTTTTTTAACTTGTGGGTCTAGCTCGCGGTCGTAGGCTTTGCATGAACCTTCAACCATGCGGATACCACCGTTAGGGATGATCGCACGTTTTAGAGGAGCGTCAGTTTGAAGACCTACGATAGTTTCTAGGTCTTTTTCGATGTAGCCTGCATCGTGAGCAGTGATGGTAGAGATAACTGAAGTATCAAAATCAACAGGAGCGTGAGTCGCGTTCTCTTGTTTGATGCCTTCCATTACCTTAGCCCAAAGCTTGTTAGTCGCTTCAGTACCTTCAGAAACTAGGAAAGATTCGTCGCCTTCGTACGGAGTGTAGTTCTTCTGAATGAAATCACGAACGTTTACTTCGTTTTGCCAGTCGCCTGCAGCAAAACCTTCCCAAGCTTTAGCAAATTGCTCTGCCATGACATACCTACCTTTTTAGTAGAAAAAAATACGTACTGCTTCGCCGTTGAGCCAGCTATCCCCAGATAAAAGAGGGGAACAGTACACTCTTATGAATAACAATATTTATAGTCTTAAATTTACGTATTCGATTTACAAAACTATAAATATTGTCACTAGTTTTAACGTTTCTCTTTTTAAGCAACAGTTAGAGGTTAAACTAAAATTTTTTTGCAAACCTTAAACTAAATCAATAAATCCTCAAAAATCTCGATAAAAATGGGGTAGCGACGAGCGCTACCCACAAATTTCTGGATTGCTAGCTTATAGCCAAGCTTGGATGCCATACTGGCCTTCAAGCATACCAACTGCAAGCATAGCAACTAAACAGATAACAAGTACGCTTACTGGGATCACAATCTTGTCTACAAATGATAGGCGAGACGCGCGCTCTTTATCTCCAATTAAACCGTTGTTATCTAAAAGCATAGTTAGTGCCCAAGCTAGAACTGGGTTAACAACGGCAGAACCAAAGATACAAATGCCTGCTGCTTGTGAGTCTTTCGAGTCCTTCACCATCTGCATGCCAGCTTCAAGCAGTGGTAGAGATACACCAACGAGAAGAGCAACGCGCATAACTGGAGGCCATACTGCAACGTCCATAGGAAAACCAAGGATTGCAACAATAATACATAGAGAGCCTAGTAAGATGGCGCCAGCAGGAATAGGGCGTTTCGCGATTGCAGCAGGGATCATGTAAGTCCCCCAAGATGATGTGATGTTACCACCACCCACTGCAGTACCGACCATTTGGCGAACGGAACACATTGTCATTGTGTCATCAACGTCCATCAGCACTTTCTCACTCTTACGTGGGTAGTTCATCTCTTGGAAGATACGGTGACCCAAGAAGTCAGGTGACCACATTGCTACCGCAAGAATGGCGAATGGTAGAGAAGCGATGAAGTGTTCCATATTAGGAAGACCAAGCATCCAACCTTCTTCTGTTGAACCCCACCAGTAGATTGGATTTAAGTTTGGAAGGCCTGTCTCGGTTACGAATTTAATATCGAAGCCTGCGCCAAGAGCAAGTGCGATTGCAAGCCCAGTGAAGGCACAAACAGGGATCGCTAGCCAGCGTTTGTTCACTTTAGCAAGGAACGCGTATAAGCCAATGGTAACCGCAAGAACAATTAGACCGATGTAACCCATGCTACCAGCAGCAACCGTATCGGATTGCAAACCAACAGCCCAAGCTTGAATAGAGTTAATTTGGCTCATGGTTCCGGTTAAACCTAGGAAAATAAGAAGGCCACCAGCCGTACCTTCAGAGGTGAGGTTAACCAGTTTTGACCCACCTTTTAAGAGGCTCAAAATCAAACCAAACACACCAATGAGAATTGCTAATGCAAGAGGGTGAGCACCAGCAAGAGCGATCGTACCAATAAGAGGGATCATCGGGCCGTGGTTGCCTGCTAGGTTGGCTTTAGGGTTAATAAAACCAGAGGCAAGTACACAGAAAAGAAGTGCAGGGATGAGCATTTCTACACGCGCAACTTCGATAGCAAAGTCCTTGCCTAAGTTTACGTGGTCCCATGCTGCAGTAAGACCTTCAGCCCAAGACATCATTACCGCAGAGTACATTGCGATAATACCGATAGTACCAGCAAGTGCTGGAACAAGGTCTTCAAGCTCAAAGCGGAAGTCACGACCTGGCAAGTTCAAGCCAAAACGACGTGGCTTCATGATTTGTAGTTCGTGGTCTAGGTAGTCTGAACGGCTTGCGAACTCAGATGCTGGACGATGAAGCTCACGGTAGCTCTTGGTCTCGATATCTGAATCAGAGTGCGTTTTGTTAACTGCGTCTGACATAGATTCCTCATATATTTAAAAGTTATGAATTCTTCATTCAATTGTGTTAATCCGCATCCTGCGGCACGCTTATGCTAGCTATTGTTAGATTTGTTACACGTCGACACTGTGCCTAAGCATAGCTAATAACTTATTGTGTTGAGGCACAAAAAAAAGCCTCATCTTTTGGCAGGAGTCTAGCAAGATAGCCATTTAGGGTGATTGATTTAGATCACTTTAAGAATGGTTGTGAAATAAAACTACAGAAAGTTTCTGGCATGCGAATGAGATGCGGAGATCTTGTGTAATTTCATTACACAAGTTGCATAAAATTAGAACTTTTTGTCCTTTTGCACGAGATGCAGATTAAATGTCAATATTCACGGTGATTATATAAAGCTGGCTTTATTCTTGCTTTGGACAGAGCAAAGACAATTTTTTGGCTAATCATTGCCGCTCAGTTTAGGAAAAAGACATGAAACAGCTTAAAGTACTGCCACTAGTGGCAATCATCTCAGGGTTAATGGTCGGTTGCGGCGGCGGTGGCGGTGGCGGTGGTGCAGCGCCGAAAACTGCGTTTACTTTTGATTTTGCTATACCAGCAACAATGACTGAAAGTGAAGCAACTACGAAAGGTTGTACTGTATATGACCACAAAACTGAGCTGAACGGCGATAAAACGGTTTTAACCTACAGTGCAGCGTCAAAAGAGCAAGTGACCAACTATGTTATCGGTTACTACTCTGATGCAGATGGCAAAAGATCCGGAGACATTATCAAACCTACCACTGATAACTTTAAGTTTTATCTTGAAGATATCCCTGACGGCGGCTTTATAACGTTTCAAGCAATAGAATTTAACGGCAAAGAAGCTCGCGTAAACACGTTTTCAAAAGAGTTCTTGGAAGATAAGAAACTACGTAATGCTACTTTTGCACTAAACCGAGACTCTTTGAACAAATGCTTTACTGGCGGTAACTTAGCAAGCAATAAGTTTACTAACTTAGATTACCGAAATGCTGAATCAGGTGGCGGAGATTACAACTTTGTCTCGCAAACCGATATTTTCACGTCTCCGAACCCTGATATGTTGCCTACTGATGAACTGATGGGGCTTAAAGGTGAACCAACGGCATTGTTTCAGTATGAATCAGGTTCAAGCGACAAAGCGCTTTACCAGTATGGTATTGGTTCGTGGGGAACTGGTGAGATAGCCTTAGTTAGAGCGGATAATACGTCAAACATTTATTCGTCTTCTGACTATACTTACGACTCGCTCAACATTGGCTTTGTTACTAACGGCTTTGCATATGACGCGTTGAAGCTGGATAAAACGGCCGTTGAATATAATCGCCCTAGTGCAACGAATAAAGAAACTTGGGTATACATGGCGTTCTCAGAGAATCAAGTTAATGGTTGGGAGTCTCTACTTAACGAAACGATCTCTGACGGATGGGATATTGACGTTGATCCGAGTGCTTACTTAAATATTGATAACCTGCCGAACACAAAACCAAGTGTATCAACGCAAGGAAGTGCAGAGTCCGTGATTGATCTGGACATGGGCTTAACATCGTCTACTGAAGGCTTTACTCGTGTCGCTTACTTTGCAACTTCAGGCGACTACAGAGTCACACATCGCATTTTCACAACAAGTGATAGTGATTCTGTTGTTGTTCCAGAATTGCATTACTACAACTTCCCAACATCGGCCGTTAACGGTTTGAAAGTTTCAGCTTCGGACGATTTTAATCGCACTGCTTTGGTAGTGAATGAAGATAGTAATATTGATTCTAAAGTTTTCATGAGCTTCTTCTCCAATGGTGAAGCGTCAGAGCCTGAACTAGATGAAGACCTAGATGGCATCATTACTTCTGAAAAAGAAGGCTTAGAAAATGAAGTGACATTACGTACTTCAAACTCGTTGGTAGTCAGTCGTTTTAATTAATTCATTGCGACCTCGAATAGGTTTCAATTAACACTTTTGTAAATTTATTAAGCCCCTTTGAAAGGGGCTTTTTTATATTTAATATTCAACTTTTGAAGAATATGTTGCTATATATTGCATATTAATTTGTCTATCGTATCTTTCTATTCGAATTATTTAGGTTAATAATTTGTTGCAAGTTTCAAAGGGCGGTGCTAATTTGTTCCGAATTAGAGAGGGCGGAGTCCCTTAATTGCAGTGACAAAAACACAGGGAGTAGGGCGCATGAATGATGTACCAGCGCTAGATATAAAAGACCTGCACAAAACATTTGGACAAAATGAAGTTTTAAAAGGCATTTCACTTGCCGCGCACAAAGGAGATGTTATCTCCATCATTGGCTCTTCCGGCTCAGGTAAGAGTACCTTTCTCAGATGTATCAACTTGCTAGAAACGCCTACCGCGGGCGAAATTTGGGTAAATGGTGAATTAATCCAAATGAAGAACAACAGAGCAGGTGAATCTGTTCCTGCTAATGAAAAGCAAGTCCAACGTATTCGTTCACGCCTGGCAATGGTTTTCCAAGGTTTCAACCTCTGGTCTCACCTAACCGTACTAGAAAACGTGATTGAGGCGCCTGTTCATGTCTTAGGCGTGCCAAAAGCTCAAGCGATTGAAAATGCAGAAGTCTTGCTTAAGAAAGTAGGCTTGTATGAGCGTAAAGATTATTACCCTGGGCACTTATCTGGCGGCCAGCAGCAACGTGCAGCTATTGCCCGTGCGCTAGCAGTTGACCCAGAGGTGATGTTGTTTGACGAGCCAACTTCTGCGCTTGACCCAGAACTTGTAGGAGAAGTTCTGGGGGTAATGAGAGATTTGGCAGATGAAGGGCGAACTATGCTGGTGGTCACGCACGAAATGGCGTTTGCGCGTGACGTATCAAACCATGTGATGTTTTTACATCAAGGCTTAGTGGAAGAACAGGGAAATCCAGCTAAGCTATTTACAAACCCGGATTCAGAACGATTACAGCAGTTTATCTCATCCATTTACTAATATTTGTTAGGCGGCAGACTATTGCCTCCTAAGCCAACACAACAAACAAAACGAAATAAAATAGCAATCACAGGAGTATGGAAATGAAAAAGTGGTTATTAGCAGCAACGATTGCTGCAACGGCAGTATCAGGTGTTGCCCAAGCGAAAGAATGGAAAACAGTTCGCTTTGGTATCGAAGGTGCTTACCCTCCGTTTAGCTGGACAGAAACTGATGGCTCAATAAAAGGCTTTGACGTAGATATGGCAAATGCACTCTGTGAAGAGATGCAAGTGAAGTGCAAAATCGTCGCTCAAGATTGGGATGGTATTATCCCTTCTCTTCTTGCACGTAAGTACGATGCCATCATCGCAGCAATGTCTATCACTGAAGAGCGCAAGAAAAAAGTCGATTTCACTGGCAAGTACGCACAAATCCCAAATAAATTTATCGCTAAGAAAGGTGCGGGTCTAGATTTTGATAATCTTAAAGATGTCAAAATTGGCGTGCAACGTGCGACGACACATGACAAGTACTTAACTGACAACTACGGCGATGATGTTGAAATTGTGCGTTATGGCTCTTTTGATGAAGCGTATCTTGATCTAGAAAATGGTCGAATTGCTGCCGTTTTAGGTGATGCGTCTGCTCTAGAAGAGGGTGTGATCAACAAAGCAGGTGGCGAAGCTTATGAGTTTGTTGGACCATCGTTAACCGATCCAAAATGGTTTGGCGAAGGTATGGGTATCGCTGTTCGTAAACAAGACAAAGATCTGACGAAGAAACTCGACGCAGCAATTATTTCACTACGTGAGAAAGGTGTTTACCAAGAAATTGCTGGTAAATACTTTAACTACGATGTGTACGGTGAATAAACCGTAATTAAGCGACCGTTGGCTTGTTCCTAGAAGTAGTCAACGGTCGATTTTTTGAGTTTAGGGATTAGGAACTCACCTATGCTAGATTTACAAGGATACGAAGCTTCGATTTTGAAAGGAGCTTTAGTAACAATAGAAGTTGCAGTGCTTTCACTCATTCTCGCCATGGTCTTAGGCATGCTTGGCGCACTAGCTAAGTTAGCGCCTTACAAATGGGCAAGGGCGATTGCCACTCTTTACACCACCGTCATTCGCGGCATTCCAGATTTGGTTCTGATGATGCTAATTTTCTTTGGTGGACAAATACTTTTAAATAACAGCCTTTACTCCATCAACGAAACGCTCAACGAGTGGTTTGCCTCGAGTGATCCAAACCATGAATGGACGTCTTACTTACCTGATTATATTGATGTCAGCCCATTTATAGCTGGTGTACTCACGATTGGTTTTATCTTTGGCGCCTACATGGCGGAGACTTTTCGTGGAGCGATCATGGCGGTGGACAAGGGTGAATTAGAAGCGGCGAAAGCTTATGGGATGAGTTCAGCTTTATCGTTTAGAAGAATCTTGCTTCCTCAGATGATTCGTCATGCATTACCTGGATTTGGTAATAACTGGTTAGTGTTACTTAAGACCACAGCGTTAGTTTCCATTATTGGTCTGGATGACATGGTGAGAATGAGCTCATTGGCAGCAGGTACGACCAAAATGCCGTTCACCTTTTACATGGCTGTCGCGCTCATCTTTCTATTTTTTACCAGCGTTTCGACCGGGCTACTCAAGCTTGTTGAGCGTAAGTTCAGTATTCATGCGAGGTAAGTTATGGACTTTTCTTTGATTATTGAAAGCTTTCCAACTTATCTTCAGGGACTTTGGACAACAGTTTGGTTAGTGGGATTAGCGTTGGTTATTGGCTTGTGTGTCTCTATCCCATTAGCCGTGGCACGCAATAGTACTAATTACGCTCTAAGCTTACCTTCTTGGGGATTCATTTACTTTTTCCGTGGAACGCCGCTATTGGTTCAGCTGTATTTGATTTACTACGGCATGGATCAGTTTTTCCCTGTGAAAGATACCTTATGGGAGAACGCTTGGTTCTGTGCTTTGGTCGCTTTTATTCTTAATACATCGGCTTACACCGCAGAAATTATTCGTGGTGCGATTAATGGTTTGCCGAAAGGTGAGGTGGAAGCTGCGAAAGCATATGGCATGAGTAAGTTTATGACATACAGACGTATTATCTTGCCGAGTGCATTGCGTCGAGCATTACCAGCTTATTCAAACGAGGTCATATTTATGCTGCACGGAAGTGCAGTCGCGGGCATCGTTACCATCATGGATTTAACTGGTGCTGCGCGTCTAGTTAACTCGCGCTACTATGCACCATTTGAGTCTTTCCTGACGGCGGGGCTGTTCTACATGGCACTGACGTTTATGATCTTGTGGTGTTTCAAAGTGGCAGAGAAGCGTTTCTTAGCTTATCTGCGTCCTTTAAGCTAATTATCAATAGAGGCAATAGCATCGGAGTGGGTGCTATTGCTTTTGATAATTTTGTTATCTTCATTCCTATTTTTCCAGTCGATGTAAAAGACTCTTTCTTATTATTCATCAACTTACATTAACATTCGGTAAACTCATTGTTTAGTAAGTAAAAATGAAAAAAACAATTCTATCGTTGGGTATTGCCGCCTTAGCCACAGGATGTGGTGGGGGAGAGGGAGAATCACAACCTAATGCTCAAGTAAAACCAACGCCAGCTCCAGTTCAACAAGCTCTTGAAACTGGTAATGCACTGCTCGTTTCTGACCCGAGCGAATTCATTCGTAAAAGTCGTCAGGTTGTAGAAGCTCACAAGATGCAGTCGAATACGATCAAATCTGCAATTGCGAAAAACCTTTCAGGTCTTTATTGGGATCCAACCCATGATGCCGCGATCTTGGCACCTCAGTATGGCTTCAACGACACCATCTTGATGACCAATAAGGCCATGGCAAGCGGTTACAAAGATCAAGCTCTGTCAATTGGCGTTGCCGGGGAAAAGTCTAATGGTCAACGTTACGCACTATTAGGTAGTAACCCATTTAGAACGGCACAACGTTTTCCCGACTCTTCCAACGCAGCGATGACGAAATGGTTAAGTAACCTGGTCACTTGGTTGTCGGGCGGAGTTACTTCAAACGTCGTCATCGCGCAAATGGATCAGTCTTATTACTTTCCGGATGAGCAAGCGACTCGGAATTGGCTGAAAGACAATGTTTCACAAGAGTTGGCGTTTAACGAGGCCAACCTATGCGATGGTTCGAAGCTACTTAGCTGCTTGCAAACCAATACTCCAAACTTATTGATCTTGTCACAGCATCTGCAATCTGGAGATACCAACAAACCAGTACTCGAAGCTTTGGAATACGCTGAGCAAGCCCAAATTCCTGTTCTATACCTGCATTGGGATGGAGGACTAACTGATCTTGGCCAAGACATTTTGGAAAAATTCCATGTTGATTATGTGGGAGATAACTATTGGCGTAAGTTAGGCTTGGTCGACTGGGAACCTTCATCGTTGATGAACGTTGTGCCGGACTCTGTCATCACACAACAAGCGCTGTTGTCTCGTTTTGAATCTCAAAATTTCAACGTTGACTTGTCAAAGTGTGATGACAAATCCTGCCCTGACACTGCGAATATGGACAGTCAATTTTATGCAGGGGCAAACAGCATTCGCCATTGGTTGCAAAAGCTTGATGAACAAAAAGTAGATTTGTTTAATCAAAACGGCTACCAATACGAAAAACTCATGGTATTGCTGGCTGATCATTATCGTCAAACGGTTGTCTTCCCGATGGACAAACAATCAACCCAAATGACCGAATTCCTAAAGTCGTACTTTGCCGATTACGTGCAATACAACAGCCGAAGCGTAAACCCAAAACAACCAAATATGGGGAACTTCAGCCGTAGTGAGTTTAGCCCTGACATAAAGAGAATCAGTGCAACGATTAATATGGAATCAAAGCGTAACTTCCGTTCGGCTGGTGTGTATGCGCTTCCTGGGGAAACCTTTACGGTTAAGCGTAATGACAGCAATGATGTGGCGACTAAGATTGTCATCAACACTTTAAGAAGTGGTGCAACTCATGAGTTCAGCAAAGATGGATACACGCGACCAAAACTGCTGACTTCATTCGGCTATGAAGTGAAGCCGGGTGAAACCATCACGCTGACTTCTCCTTATGGTGGTCCAGTACAGGTTCACTTTGACAAAAATGATGTTCCGGTTGAACTGAAATTTAATCATGTGGCACAGCATCCAGTTTGGAGAAGTGAGAAGGACAACGACGCTTTTATTCAACAGTTAGAAGCCAATTTATTCGATTGGGCTGAGCTGATCACTCCTGGGTTTGAAGTACACTCAAAGCGCGACAAAATGTTGGAGTCGGTCAACGATGAAATGTGGTCTACCCCTTCGGAAATGGCGCTTGCAACAGAAGAATATGTTCACAACTACCCGCATGTGCTGGCAGGTTTCCAAGGGCCGGGCATAGATGAAGTGCCTGAAATTATTCAATACGCCCAAAACCAAGGTTGGGAAATCGCCAATATTGATATAGTGAAGCACATGAACGCTGACCAAGCGACGTGTGGTTATGGTTGTTCGGGTAACCCTTACGATGCTTACTGGTCATTCAGCCCACTCGGTCACGGTGATTTACATGAGCTTGGTCATGGTTTAGAAAAAGGTCGATTCCGATTTTCAGGCTGGGAAGGGCATTCAACGACCAATTACTACTCGTATTACAGTAAGTCTCGTTTCTTCCAGAATACGGGAAAAGTTTCAACTTGCCAAAGCTTGGATTTCAAAGGCCAGTTTGAATTATTGCAAGCTAGCCGAACTCAAGCGGATCCAAACGCATACATGGCTGCGCAAAATCAAACCAGTTGGAGTTGGGGCGCTCGTGTTTACATTCAAATGATGATGGCGGCGCAGCATGAAGGTGTGCTTAAAAATGGTTGGCATTTATTGGCGCGCTTGCACCTGATTGAACGTGAGTTTAACCGCTTAAAATCGGACGACGCGCTTTGGGATGAGAGACGATTGAGCATTGGTTTTGCCAACTACTCTCGGGAAGAAGCAAATAGCATCTCGAACAACGACTGGTTGCTTATTGCTCTGAGCTACATCTCTCAGCGAGATATGACTAGCTATCTCGATATGTGGGGGTTCTCGTTCACAGAAAAAGCGAAACAGCAGGTTGTGGCGCTGAATCTACCGCCGATGCCGCTCACTTACTTTGCAAGTAGTAATACAGGCTACTGTCTGAACGAATTTGCACAAACACCGATAACTGTTGATGGTCAAACGGTTTGGCCGCTGAATCAGTGATTAAATGGTAATTTGTATGAAAAAGGGAGACTGAGTCTCCCTTTTTATTGGATTAAGCTTAGCGTTGAGTCTCGCTTATAGCTTTGCAATATATTACTTAAATGTTGACCAGATTGGTGCGTGATCTGAAGGCTTCTCGATACCACGAAGCTCATAGTCGATACCAGATTCAATACACTTTTCCGCTAGAGAAGGGGTTGCCAAAATGACATCAATTCGTAGGCCACGGTTATCATCAAAACCGCGAGAACGGTAGTCAAACCACGAAAATTGATCGTTCACCTCTGGGTATAGCTTACGGAAGGTGTCCACAAAGCCCCAGTCTAGTAAGGTTTTCAACCATTCGCGCTCTTCAGGTTGGAATGAACATTTACCTGTTTTTAGCCAACGTTTACGGTTTGGCTCGCCGATACCGATATCTGCATCAATAGGGCTGATGTTGATGTCACCCATAACAATCAATTGCTCGTCGTTATTGTGATGATCGTTTAGGTAGGTCATCAGATCTTTATAGAATTGGCGCTTGTATGGGAATTTGGTTTCGTGGCTGATGTTATCCCCTTGAGGGAAATAGCCGTTTAGCACAGTGACCTTTTCGCCGTTTTCATTTAAAAACGTTGCCATGATCATGCGCTTTTGATGTTCCTCGTTATCCGTCGGGAACCCTTTTTGTACGTGTAGAGGCTCTTGCTTACAAAGCATTGCTACGCCGTAATGTGCTTTTTGACCATGGAAATACACTTTGTAGCCCATGGCTTCGACAGCTTCAATCGGGAATGCTTCATCGTGAACTTTAATTTCCTGAAGACCAATCACATCAGGTTGGTGTTTGTCGATTAGCGCTTGGAGTTGGTGCAGTCGCGCACGTAGTCCATTGATGTTAAAGCTGATTACTTTCATTATTTATCCTTTTGGGGCGTACTTTTTATGAATAGTATCATTGTGTAAGAGCACTGAAAATGAGTCTCGGTGAGAGGAGTGAAACGCTCTGAGCTACTTTGCTTTTAATTTGTTTTCTAAGTCGTTTTGCACGATCTTTAAAGCGTTAAGCGCAACTTCTGGATCTATCTCATTGCTCTCAAGCAAATAGATTAAATCGACAGCCAGTTTGATCTCTTCAGGTGCGTCATCTAAAGGCGAGGTTGGTTGGTCAGCCATTATTGATGTTTTTCCCTATGTGTAATTTGGTTCTCTAGCTTAAGAAGTGCTGCTTCACAACGCTCTAAACGTTGCTCGGTTGCTAGTAATACTTTTTGAGCGTCGGCACGCATAAAACTAGGAGCACTTTCGACAGCACGTTCTTTTTCTAACACCATCTCGCGCAAGCGTCTTGCCCACTCTTGGTGTTGAGCGAGCTCCTGATAAAGCACGTTGATAGGCTTGCGGAAATGGCTGCTATGTTTGATTTCATTCTTACGAATTTTAGTGGTAGAAATCTCGCGTTGAATCGCACCGATTTGCGCCACTAACCGTTCAGTGAGGTACTCAGCACGCAAAGCGGTGAGCTTACCTTCATTTTGCTCACGCACAATCGCATCCAGCGTGGCTTTTGCTTCTTTTACGCAAGGAGTAAGTAAGCGAGAGCGGCAACCAAATAAACGCTCATCAAAAAGCGGAACATGATGTTCGCCTCTTTGACGGTCAAGAACAGCGGCTTGCTTCGCCATTTGTTCTAGATTTTCCTGGAGTTGAGAAATGTTCATGACAAACCTACAAACCATGCGTCATAAGCCAATTTAATGGCTAGTATGCTGACGACAGTAACAAATACAGGACGAATGAATTTAGAACCAAATCTAATAGCGGAGTGCGCGCCAACAAAAGCACCAGCCATTAAACATACTCCCATTGTTAAGCCGAGCACCCAGTTGATATGTCCGAGGAATGCAAAAGTGATCAAAGAGGTAAAGTTACTGGTAAAGTTCATTGCTTTTGCTAAGCCAGAGGCGAGCAAGATATTCAGCCGGTACAGCGCCATTGAACTTACTGTCCAAAAAGCCCCAGTTCCAGGCCCTGCGAGTCCGTCGTAGAATCCTATGGATAAGCCTTGCATGTACTGTTTTTTATGAAGTTTTGGGCAAGGCTCGGGTATTGGACTTTGATGAGCAGAGTGGGGTGTTTTATGAAAAACGGTATACAACGCTGCCGCCAAAATAACAAGCGGCAATCCTTTTTCCAGCCAATCCGTACTAATCGCATCTACAAATAGCGTACCTAATGTGGCTCCGACGAGTGTTGCCACGAATGCACGCCTCCAGCATTGAGGTTTGAATAGACGTTTTTTGTAGTACGTAAATGCTGCAGTAGAAGAAGCAAAGGTAGCGGCAAGTTTATTGGTGCCTAGTGCAATATGAGGCGGCAAGCCTAGCGACAGTAGAGCAGGTACGGTAAGCATGCCACCACCACCGGCAACTGCATCAATAAATCCTGCGACAAAAGCGACAAGCGCCAACACCAACAGCATGGTTGGCTCAATCATTTCCATAAATGGTGATTCTTCTAATATTCTATTTTACGTTTAAATGGAGGTAGTGAGTCGATTAAGGCTTGTCCGTATCGCTTAGTGACTAGGCGTCGATCAAGAATCGTTACTCTACCAGAATCTCTCTCTTTACGCAGTAAGCGACCTACGCTCTGGATCAGCTTTTTGCTTGCGTCTGGTACAGTTATTTGCATAAACGGGTTTCCTCCTTTTTTCTCAATGTATTCGGAATGAGCCTGCTCAACAGGGGAGGTTGGAACGCCAAATGGAATTTTTGTAATCACCAAGTTTTCAAGTAATTCGCCAGGTAAGTCTAGCCCCTCAGAGAAACTGCCAGTACCAAATAAGACGCTGGTTTTATTTGATTCTATTAGCTTTTTATGTTTTTTTAGAATTTCTTGACGTGAGCTTTCACCTTGAACTTGCAACGCCCAGCCTTTTTTTATGAACTCCGAAGAGAGTGCCTTCGCGACTTGGTTCATCTGCCAATAGGATGAGAATAATACTAAGTTGGCTTTCTTGTCTTCCAAGTACTTAGGCAATATCTCGATAAGATATTCAGTAAATTGAGGCGCTGGTGGTTCATATTTCATCGCAGGGATGAGCAATTCTGCCTGGTTTTGGTAATCGAATGGTGACGCAAGCGCTAAAAACTGAGTGCCTGATTCTGGTTTTCCATCAATACCAACCTGATGGCAAAAGTAATGGAAAGAGTTTAATGCACGCATCGTTGCGGAAACCAAAATGGCGCCAATACATCTGCTCCAAATCTGTTGGTCGAGTTGCCATCCAATTTCAAGTGGCGAAACACTCACAATGAAATCACCCTCGCGATCGGGGTGGGTTTCTAACCAGCGAGCTAAAGGCGCACCTTTTTCACGAGTTGGTTCAGCCATTAAATGCCATACTTGCGCTAGGTTTTCTAACCTTTGAATGTAGAAACCGAGCTCTGCAAGCGCTGGTTCAGCCAACCTTGTCGCAAGCTCCCCGTCTTTTACTCTTTCCGCAATAAGGTCGGCAATTTTTGCCACACTCTGATTTGCTTTTTTACTGAACTGTTTTAGTTCTTTGGATTGGTTCTCTAGCCACTCAGGTAGTTCACCGTTTTCGAAGCGGTAGATACCCTCTTCAAATTGAGCTGGGTCGAACTGTTTGGGCAATTGAGTCAGTGCCGGTATCAAGTTCTGAACCGCGTCTTGAAGGTCGTTGCGAAATCGAGCTACGCGTTTCTCGTCTGCGAGTGATGAAAACTTACTAATCGACTGATTTAACTTCTCAAGCCATGCTGCCGCGCCTTTTAAACTCGCAGATGCTGAAGCATGGTCACGAGCGACGTGAGGTAAGTGATGTGCCTCGTCGAAGACGTATATTGTATTTTCTGGCTCAGGTAAAATCACGCCGCCACCTAAATCTGCGTCTGCCATGACGAGAGAGTGGTTAGCAATGATGACATCGTTTTTATCCAACTCTGAGCGCGCTTTTTGGAATGGGCAGCCGCGGTGGCCTGGTAAACTGTTATTGCAACTGTGTTTATCACTGACAATCAGTTGCCAAAGCTTATCGTCGATGGGTTTAGGCCAAGAATCACGGTCACCGTCCCATTTACCTTGCGCAAGAGAGCGATGCATTGTTTCCAACAGCTCTATATCTTTTTGCTTAGGCTTGGTTTCGAACATGGCTAACTGACCACCATCAGCACCGCTAGCAGTGGCGAGCTTTTCTGCACAACAATAGCGTTGACGGCCTTTTGCCAAAATAAAAGAAAACTCGCGGTCAGTAATCCGACGAAAAAGAGGGAGGTCTTTATTTATGAGCTGCTCTTGCAGAGCGACGGTCGCCGTTGAGATAACCACTTTCCTATTGTTATGTACAGCCACGGGAATGGTCGCCATTAGATAAGAGAGCGATTTACCAATTCCAGTCCCTGCTTCTGCAACGAGTATTCGGTTAGATTTGTGATACTGACCGCACAGCGTTTTTGCAATCTCTGCAACAAGGTAGTTTTGTGCTCTTCTAGGCACAAAGTTATCAAGTTGATCTTGAAGGTTTTGATAGCTATTACGAATCGATTTTTGAATGTTACTGGTCAGCATACGGGCCTCAAATGCGTTGGAGGCGAATAGTAGCACACATCACTAGTTGTACAGTAGTTCACAAAACGGAATGCTTTTATAAGGAATGTAGATCTCCTTCACAAAAAAATATTGAACCTTATCTTAATGAAATTAATTTCATTATATGAAAAATATAAAACTCCAACTTGGTCTGATTTGTAGGTTTTTATTCTTTTTTTGTTTTTTTAAAATTTACTTGTTGGATTAAAAAACCATTTGTTAATAATTTTGTAAATTACAAATAATAATGGAGATTGGTTAGATGTTCGTCAAATAAATAAAGGTAAACTCACCAAGTTGTTGTTTTGTAATGATATTTTGTTTTTTTTACATTGGTATTTAGAAAATTTGACAGCCAGAATAATCTTTTGCACTCTTAGCTCCAGATTTTGAGGAGGTGCTGTATAACGTTTTGTTAACGCTCTACCTCAAACATATAAAAAAGGGAACCGGACAAGGATATCCCGAACTAAGAAAAGGCAGTGGATTAATTATGAAAAAAACTCTATTAGCACTAGCTGTAGTTGCGTCTGCAACTTCAGTGAACGCAGCTGAAGTATTCAAATCTGAAGAAGGTTCTGTAGATTTCTACGGTCAGCTACGTCCAACTCTTCTATTCACAGAAAAAACTGATCACACAGCAGAGCTAAACACTAGCTCTTCTCGTACTGGTGTGAACGCGGTTTACGTTGTTGACGAAAGCCTAAAAGTTCTGGGTGAAGTCGAAATCGGTGTTGCTCTAGGTGACAACTACGACGCAGGTGCTGATTCAAGCGAGCGTACAGATGACTCTGTATACGTACGTCGCCACATCATCGGTTTTGATATGGGTGATATGGGTACTCTTCGCTTCGGTAAAGAAGGTACTTGGGCTGATGACGTATACTTCGCAGATTACTCTTACTTCTTCGGTGGTAACGCAGCGGAAACTGCATACGGTCACGCTTGGAACAACGATTCTCAAATCAAATACGCTTACGAAAATGACGCGTTCTGGCTAAAAGCTGGTTACGCGCTAGGCGAAAAAGATTCTAACGAAGAAGTACTAGAAGTATTCGTAGGTAAATCTTTCAACGACCTATCTCTACACGCTGGTGTACTTACTGCGAACAACGACATCAACGTAACTAAAGAGAAAAAACTAGTTCTTAATGGTGTAGAGCAAACAGTTTCTCACACAGAGCGTACTGATAACGAAAACCTATCTTTTGAAGTAACTGCTGAGTACGCACTAAACGAGCACACTCTAGGTGCTACGTACTACTACAACGAAAACGAAGATAAGCTAGGTAAATCAACAGTTGATTCACACTACATCGTTGTAGCTGGTATGTTCGCTGTTGCTCCTAAAACAACTCTATACTCTGGTTACGAGTACCTAGCTCAGTCTACTGACGAAGCAGGTAAAGTAGACGCAGACTCTTCTTGGTTCTACGCTGGTGTTGAATACAAGTTCTCTAAATGGGCACGTGTATTCGCAGAAGCGGGTTACACTTTCGAAGGTACTGACTTCGACAACAAAGACACAGACGACGCAACTAACTTCGGTGTTGGTGCTCGTTTCTACTGGTAATCAATACCCAGTTTGATATTGTAAGACCCAGCTATATGCTGGGTCTTTTACTATGAAGATAAGGATGAAAAATTCTATGCAGTTATCATTAAAAGTGGCAATGGCACTGTCTATTTTTGCCAGTACAAACCTCTACGCTGCAACGACTTTAGTGGTTCCAGAAGACGTGAAGTTATTGGCCGTCAACATGGAGAAGCCAGATCTAGAAGGTGGTCTTTTTTCTAGTGAGAAGACAATCGAACTACCTGACGGAACGAATCAAATTGTCTTCAAATATCAACCTACATTCGAAATTAACGAAAACCTTAAGACGGTTTACAGTGATGTAATCGTTGCTAAATTTGATGCTGAAAACGAAAAGCTAACGTTTGAACTGCCAGAGTTTAAAACTCTTCGCCAAGCGCAAAACAACATCTCGCCTCTAAATTGGCAATTACTGGATACCAAAGGCCAACCTATTGCTTTGGTCGAAGATGTATTAGAGTCAGATGGTGTTCAAATTGGTCGTAATTACCCTCAAGAATCTCGCAACTACAATATTGCTGGCGGTATCGCGAGTGTTGCCGTTAGTTATGTAACTGTGAATCAGCATCAACAATCAGTAAGTGATATCGAGCCTCTAGTTGAGACTAGTGATACCCGTTCAACAGCCGCATCAAACGACAGCCCAATGGTTGATGTATTAAAGACGATGTACCAGAAAGCGTCTCCGGCGGAAAAAGAGGCCTTTAAAAACTGGCTTGCTGAGCAGTAATCCCTTAGTTCATTAGATAGGGCTTAACTGAAAAAGTATGAATCTAAAAAGCAGGCTTTAAGCCTGCTTTTATCTTTTCTGCTTGTTAGAGAGAGATTTCTCTCCATTCACCAGGCATTAGGTCGTTAAGGACGATATCACCCATCGAATGACGAATGAGGCGCAAAGTAGGGAAGCCAATGTGCGCAGTCATGCGACGCACCTGACGATTTCTTCCTTCAATAATGGTAATGGCTAACCAAGTGGTAGGGATATTTGCGCGAAAACGGACCGGAGGCGTTCTGTCCCAGACTTGTGGTTCTGGAATAACTTCAACTTCGGCTGGTAGAGTCATACCATCTTTTAGCTCTACTCCCTTTCTCAATTTTTCAAGATCTTGCTCCTGAGGAGCGCCATCAACTTGAACCCAATAAGTCTTCGGCGATTTTGACTTTGGCTGCGTTAGCTTCGCCTGCAAGATGCCATCGTTAGTGAGTACCATCAAACCTTCGCTGTCTCGGTCCAATCGGCCAGCCGCATAGACATTTTTGATTGGGATATAGTCCGCTAACGTTTTGCGACCATCGCCATCGGTAAATTGACTGAGCGTATCGTAAGGCTTATTGAAAATAATGACTTTACGATCTTTAGGGGCCACTTTTGGCTTTTGGCTTTTTGTTGGGCGATTAGGGCGGCGGTCTTGCTGAGTACGAGTCTTCGAGCCATTGCGAGCTCCTGAGTGTTTAAAATGGCCCGTTTTAGACTGGTTACGACTGCGACCTTTTTCCTGACCTGTACGAGATGACATGTTAACTACCCTGCAAAAATGTAAATGAACTGTGTTTGAAAGTTTTAAGTTTTCTCATGATCGGATATGATTTGCGCGCCTAAAACTAACAAACGCGCACAGAATGATAGACTAATTCGTGTTATTTGTTTAATTATATCAGTGCACTCATGGATTCAGAGCTTAGAGCTTCAAACTACAACAAAGAGTGCGAACCGCATGTGGCGTTAGTGAGGAGACATGTACTGCTAACGTGCAGCAATGCGTCAATTAAACCAACTCAGACGCTGAGTTGATCAGCCAACAAGTTGATTAAAAAATAGGGAAATTTCATGCCTACAGAAAAACCTACAATTATCTACACCATCACTGATGAAGCGCCGGCGCTAGCAACTTATTCATTACTACCAATCATTCAATCATTCACAGCATCGTCTGGCATCAATGTAGATACTCGTGATATTTCACTAGCAGGTCGAATTATCGCTAACTTCCCAGAGCATCTAAAAGAAGAACAGCGCATTGGCGATGCGTTGACTGAGCTTGGTGAACTAGCTCAAACTCCAGAAGCAAATATCATCAAGCTACCTAACATTTCAGCTTCAGTTCCTCAGCTTAAAGCGGCGATTAAAGAGCTTCAGGCGAAAGGTTACGATTTACCAAACTACCCAGAAGAGCCGAGCACGTACGAAGAGAAAGCGATTAAAGCGGCTTACGACAAAATCAAAGGTAGTGCGGTTAACCCAGTACTTCGTGAAGGTAACTCAGACCGTCGTGCTCCGACTTCGGTTAAGAACTACGCGAAGAAAAACCCACACTCAATGGGTGCATGGTCAGCAGAATCTAAGTCTCATGTTGCGAGCATGTCAGATAATGACTTCTTTGGTAGCGAAAAGTCTACAACTATCTCTGGTGCAACAGATGTCAAAATCGAGTTTGTCGGTAATGATGGTACAGTTAAAGAGCTTAAGTCTGCGTTCCCATTACTAGATAAAGAAGTCATTGATACTTCAGTAATGAAGAAGAAGGCGTTGGTTGAATTTTTCGAGAAAGAGATTGCTGAAGCGAAAGCACAAGACGTGCTGCTGTCTCTTCATATGAAAGCGACGATGATGAAAGTTTCTGACCCTGTCATTTTCGGCCATGCCGTAAAAGTTTACTACAAAGACGTTTTCGATAAGTACGGTAAGCTGTTTGAAGAGCTAGGCGTTGATGTAAACAATGGCATCGGTGATGTTTACTCAAAAATTGAGTCTCTACCTGAAGCGCAAAAAGCAGAAATTGAAGCGGCCATTCAAGCGGTTTACCAAACTCAACCAGAACTTGCGATGGTTGACTCTGATCGTGGTATCACAAACTTACATGTACCAAGTGACATTATTGTAGATGCTTCTATGCCAGCAATGCTTCGCTCTTCGGGTCAAATGTGGGGACCAGATGGTAAACAAAAAGACACCAAAGCGATGATTCCAGATCGTAGCTACGCAGGTATTTACCAAGCGGTTATTGATTTCTGTAAAGAGCACGGCGCATTTGACCCGACCACTATGGGTAGCGTACCTAACGTTGGTCTAATGGCTCAGAAAGCTGAAGAGTATGGTTCTCACGACAAGACATTCATTCTAGACGCTGCGGGTACTGTTCGCGTTGTTGATGCTTCAGGTAACGTACTGTTAGAGCAAGCGGTTGAAGAAGGTGATATCTTCCGTATGTGTCAGGTTAAAGACGCACCAATCCAAGATTGGGTTAAACTAGCAGTGACTCGCGCACGTGCAACAGGTGTTCCAGCTGTATTCTGGCTAGATGAAAACCGCGCGCACGATGCTGAGCTCATCAAGAAAGTAAACGCCTACCTACCAGATCACGATACTGACGGTCTAGAGATTAAGATCCTATCTCCTGTTGAAGCTTGTAAGTACTCACTAGAGCGTATGAAAGCGGGCCTAGATACTATCTCTGTTACAGGTAATGTTCTTCGTGACTACCTAACAGACTTGTTCCCAATTCTAGAGTTAGGTACGTCTGCTAAGATGCTATCTATTGTTCCATTGATGAATGGTGGTGGTCTATTTGAAACAGGCGCTGGTGGTTCTGCTCCTAAGCACGTTCAACAAGTAGAAAAAGAGAATCACCTTCGTTGGGATTCTTTGGGCGAGTTCCTAGCGCTTGCAGCTTCGTTAGAGCATTTAAGTGTAGCGACAAACAATCCTAAGGCTCAGGTTCTAGCAGATACACTAGATAAAGCGACCGGTGAGTTTTTAGACACCAACAAATCTCCGTCACGCAAAGTGGGTGAGCTAGATAACCGTGGAAGCCACTTCTATCTTGCACTTTACTGGGCGAAAGCGCTTTCAGAGCAAACGGATGATGCGGATCTTGCTGCTGAATTTGCACCAATTGCAAAAGCGCTGTCAGAGCAGGAAGAAACGATCGTTGCTGAGCTAAATAATGCGCAAGGCGTGAAAGGTGAGCTAGGAGGTTACTACTTACTAGACGATGCATTGGTTTCTAAATTGATGCGTCCAAGCGAAACCTTTAACGCAATCATTAACAAGTAAGTTAGTGTAAAAACACGTCGTTTTCGGCGTGTTTCCTATCCTGTAAGTGCGCTGTAAGTGTTCCTTTTGTAACACGTGCTCTAAATAGTAAGAAACCCGCTATCTTGGCGGGTTTATTTTTCTCTTCAAAACATCAACGTGGCGTTTCGAGAGCAATATTTTTATATTTCGACAGCGCTCTAATTATTTGGCTTGGCCTTCAAGAGGCACGACGCTACTCGCGTGACAGCCTTTGGGACCTTTTTCAATCTCGTAAGAGACTTGTTGGCCTGCTTTCAGTGTACGATAACCGTCCATCTGGATAGTTGAGTAGTGGGCAAAGATATCTCCCTCTTCTTCATCTGAACAAATAAACCCAAATCCTTTGGCATTGTTAAACCACTTTACTGTACCTGTAGCCATGCTTTACATCCCTCATGCATTTTTTACTGATGTTGTTACTGCAACCAAGTTATACCTTTAACTTGGTACTACCATTGTCAGCGAATGCCAACAAACGTCAAATCAATGATAAGTCACATTCATCAAACCACTTAAAGAAGAGAGGTTTCAAAATGATGATTTATGCATCGACACTTTCCACTGTAGTCAATGAATTTCGACAGTCAATAGCAGTGAGCAACAAACAGAAACATAATTGAAAACAAATCACTTTTGAGATTAACAAATTTGCAAACAGTTTTTCGTATATACGCAGAAGTTTAGTCAATTTGCCTATGAAGTGGCTCATACTGAAAAAGCCATACTGTCCGTGTTGCTTATGGGAGAAGAATCCTCTGACTGAATAAAAAATGAAGTTTTCGTGATAATTACCGTATTCTCAATGAGGAAGTGTGATCCAGATAGAAGATGATGGGGTGGTTTGCAATAGTCCGAGAGCAATAAATAGAAAGTTCTTTTATAAGAAAAAATGTGTAACTTATCGACAAGCATCTTTTATTTGCGCCGTATCAAGACGTGCATTAGTCTCTATATTAGGTAGCAACTTTTATCGATCAAAGATCGAATTCGGTGCCATAACTCACTACACCGCGCTGCATGCTTGTGGTAGATTGTTTTTATAGGTCGAAAACATCAACCCTTTGATACGATATCTTTAGATTGCCATGAGTAAAAATTTTGAATGGGTCACTCCGGACTCTGATCTTCTGGAGCGAGAAAGTACGAAAGTCCAGCCACCTAAGCTGTACAATGTCGTACTCAATAATGATGACTATACACCTATGGATTTCGTCATAGAGGTGCTTGAGCGATTTTTCTCACATGATATTGATAAAGCAACTCAAATCATGCTTCAGGTCCACTATGAAGGAAAGGCAATCTGCGGCACATACAGCGCAGAAATTGCCGAAACAAAAGTAGCGCAAGTTACGATGTACGCAAGGGAAAATGAACATCCGCTACTTTGCACTATGGAGCAAGCGTAAACAAAGAAGACTTGCTCGAACAACCCCAGTTGTTTTTTCGGGAGGTACTTATGCTAAATAAAGAACTAGAGTCAAGCCTTAACGGTGCATTTGCTCGGGCGCGCGACAAACGCCACGAGTTTATGACTGTCGAACACCTCCTACTTGCATTGTTGGAAAATGATGCAGCTAAGGAAGCCCTTCTAGCTTGTAAGGCGGATCTTGACGCTTTACGCAACGAACTCGATATTTTCATCGATCAAACTACGCCTCTTATCCCAGATAGTGATGAGACGCGTGAAACGCAGCCGACTTTGAGTTTTCAACGTGTACTACAACGCGCCGTCTTTCATGTACAGTCGTCTGGTCGTAATGAAGTAACAGGCGCCAACGTGCTTGTTGCTATCTTCAGTGAACAAGAGTCGCATGCCGCTTACTTACTGAAGAAAAATGACATCTCCCGATTAGATATTGTTAACTTCATCTCCCACGGTATTACTAAAGCATCAGGTGCAGGTGAGGATTCATCATCAGACTCGTTTAGCTCAGAAAGTGTTGAAGAGCCTAATTCTGAAGAACGCCTAGAAAGCTTTGCGACGAATCTTAATCAAGTCGCTAAAGATGGAAACATCGACCCACTCATTGGACGTGATAAAGAGTTAGAGCGCACTATTCAGGTACTTTGTCGACGCCGCAAGAATAATCCACTACTAGTGGGTGAGGCAGGGGTTGGTAAAACAGCCATTGCGGAAGGTCTTGCATGGCGAATTGTCGAAGGGCAGGTCCCTGAGGTTATTCAAAACAGCGTGATTTATTCACTAGATATTGGTTCTTTGCTCGCTGGTACCAAATATCGCGGTGATTTTGAAAAGCGCTTCAAGGCGATTTTGAAACAACTTGAAAAAGAAGAAGATGCCATTTTGTTCATCGATGAAATACATACCATCATCGGTGCAGGCGCGGCATCTGGTGGTCAAGTCGATGCAGCAAATCTTATTAAGCCTCTTTTAAGTAGCGGTAAGTTGCGTTGTATTGGTTCGACGACATACCAAGAATACAGCAACATTTTCGAGAAAGAGCGTGCGTTGTCTCGCCGCTTCCAAAAGATAGACGTTGTAGAGCCCTCATTGGATGATACAACTAAAATCTTGATGGGCTTGAAGCCGAAGTACGAAGCTCACCATGAAGTACGTTATACCAATAAAGCACTGCGTGCCGCGGTAGAACTGTCGGCTAAATACATTAATGAACGCCATCTACCAGATAAGGCCATTGATGTCATTGATGAAGCTGGTGCTCGTAGTCGTCTTGCTCCTGCAAGCCGTCGTAAAAAAACGGTCGGAGTGGCTGATATCGAATCAATGGTTGCCAAAATGGCGCGAATTCCAGAGAAGTCGGTTTCTTCTTCAGATAAAGACATTTTGAAAAACTTAGATAGCAAAATGAAGATGTTGGTATTCGGTCAAGATAATGCGATTGATGCATTATCCGAGGCGATCAAGCTGACACGTGCAGGTTTAGGTGTAGACAACAAACCTGTTGGTTCATTCTTGTTTGCAGGCCCAACAGGGGTTGGTAAAACAGAGGTGACGGTGCAGTTGTCTAAGCTTCTAGGTATCGAGCTACTTCGTTTTGATATGTCTGAGTATGGTGAGCGTCACTCCGTAAGTCGCTTAATTGGTGCGCCTCCTGGTTATGTCGGTTATGACCAAGGTGGTTTGCTAACCGATGCTGTTATTAAGCACCCACACTCAGTCGTATTACTTGATGAGATTGAAAAAGCGCACCCTGATATCTTTAACCTGTTGTTGCAAGTCATGGATAACGGTACGCTAACGGACAACAATGGTCGCAAAGCAGACTTCCGTAATGTCATTCTTGTTATGACAACTAACGCAGGTGTGGCGGAAACCGAGAAGAAATCAATTGGTTTGATTCAACAAGACAACAGTCACGATGCAATGGCGGAAATTAAGAAGGTGTTTACTCCTGAGTTCCGTAACCGTCTTGATAACATCATCTGGTTTAACAGCCTTGATGAAAGCGTTATCCATCAAGTGGTTGATAAGTTCATTGTTGAACTGCAAGTGCAACTTGATGCGAGAGGCGTTTCAATGGAAGTATCGCAAGACGCTCGCCATTGGTTAGCACATAAAGGTTATGACAAAGCTATGGGGGCTCGCCCAATGGGGCGTGTTATCCAAGAACAGCTTAAGAAGCCTTTGGCTAACGAACTGTTGTTTGGATCTTTAGTTGACGGCGGTACAGTGAAAGTAACGCTGGTCAACGATACGCTTGAGTTTGAATACTTAAGTGAGAAAGAGACAGCGATGCATTAATCGTTAGTCGGTAACAAACGCAAAAGCGCACGAGAAGATCGTGCGCTTTTTTATCTGAACTAAATCGGAAAAAATTGTGCAATAAAAAACGGAGCAGCTTGCTCCGTTTTTTATTGCATCCGAAAATCAGAGATTAACGAGCGCGGAAGACGATGCGGCCTTTTGACAGGTCGTATGGAGTCATCTCTACAGTTACTTTGTCACCCGTTAGGATACGGATGTAGTTCTTACGCATCTTGCCAGAGATGTGAGCAGTCACAACGTGACCGTTTTCAAGTTCAACACGGAACATAGTGTTTGGTAGAGTGTCAAGGACTGTGCCTTGCATCTCGATTACGTCTTCTTTAGCCATTTAATCCTCTTTAGAAATTAGGCAATATTAGCGGGCTATATTCTGCCGCTAAATAGTAATTATGTAAAGTTGAGGCGTATTCTACCCTCGCCAACGCTGATTTACTAGCCTTTGGTGGCGTTGAAAGCGTGTTTTGTAGCTCATTGCTGGGCACTCATCAATCTGATATCCCAAATATAGCCACTGTTGTTTGTTTTCTTGGCAGTATTTAATTTGATAAAGCACCGCTAATGTCCCAAGAGATAACTCGTAGTCAGGGTCAAAGAAAGTATAAAAAGCACTCGAGCATTGTGGCATCAAATCTGTCACTGCAATGGCGAGCAATTGATCTGATTCATCGTAAATGTGTAAAAACGACGTTGTCAGCCAGCTGGTTTGAGCAAATCGAGCAAACTCATCACGCTTTGGTGGGTACATAGTGCCGTTTTTATGCCGTTTGCAGATGTACCGACTGTAAAGCTCAAACCATTCCTCATCCATTTCAGGTTTCATTTCCCAGCGTAAAGACTGTGCTTTATTAAGCAGCCTCTTCTGACTTTTTGATAGTCTAACGTCTGGAATCGAGACTCGAATTGGCTGGCAAGCGGTGCAATGCTCGCAATGCGGTTTATATATGGTATCTCCGCTACGACGAAAACCGTTAGCCATGAGCAACTGGTAATTTTCTTCAGTATGCAGCCTTTCATCAAGCGCCACCGCAACCCGCTCTTGCCGTTCAGGCAAATAACTACAAGGGTGATTATTCGTCAACCCTATTCGAATATGTTGTATATCCGTACTCATACTGAATCCTGCAAAACTTGGGGCTGATAGGCATCAAATAGTGTTTGCTTTTCTCTTAAAGATAGTAGTTTTTGCATAAATTCGTCACGCTCAAGTTCAAATGCGCCAAGTGATGCCAAGTGAGAATTCATAACTTGGCAATCGATTAATTGACCTTGCTTTGACGCCAAATGGTTGCATAAGTACCACAATGCAATTTTGGATGCGTTATCTTTTAGACTAAACATCGACTCTCCGCAAAAAAGTTGGCCCACGCAAATGCCATATAGTCCGCCAATCAGGTTGTTGTCATGCCATACTTCTACAGAGTGACAGTGACCAAGTTTGGCTAACTCAATGTAGGAAGCTTGCATTTCCTCGTTGAGCCATGTTTCCTCTGCAGGGCGTGTTGAAGAACATAGTCTAATCACTTCTTCTGTCGCGAAATTGAGTGTTACTTTATAGTTATGTTTACGCTGAAATTTTTTGAGACTTTTAGATGGCTTAAACTGTAATGGGTCAAACACGGCGCGCGGAGAAGGGCTCCACCATAAAATAGGTTCACCAGGACCATACCAAGGGAAAATGCCTTGATAGTAACCATTGAGGATTCTCATGGGGTTTAAGTCACCACCAAAAGCCAGCAAACCATTGGGGTCGCTGAGTGCTTTATAGGGTGAGGGAAAGTTGAACGTTTCATCGAGTTCAGTTAAATAAATAGCCATAAGAAGTCGTTACCAACATTGGAGTCAGAGGAGTTTATGATGACCTGGTTAAGAAATATCGTAAAAGTATGGCTTGGGATCATACTGTTTTTACCACTTGTCGCCAACGCAGCCTATGAAAGAAATGTTGCCAAGCCAGTTAATGAAGTAGTTTACGGGAAGATTGACTCTGTCCGTTATATTACTCAACAAGAGGTTGTTCAATCGAAAAGTAACGGTTGGAAGACACTACTTGGTGCCACTATCGGTGGTTTAGTCGGTAATCAATTTGGTGGCGGTACGGGAAGAGAAGTCGCGACGGCAGTGGGTGCGCTTGCAGGTGCCGCAGTTGCTCAAAACCAAAGTAATTACCAATACACGGTTGAATATAAGTTAGTTGAGCTACTCATCAAAGTGAAGGGTGATAAGCTAATTAATGTCATCCAAGATGTTGATAAAAATATGTTATTTAGTCGAGGGGATGAAGTTCGTATTTTATATTTTGATGATGGAGTCAGGGTTGATATCACTTATTAACCCTCGGTTGTTTTAGTCTAACGAAGCCTAATCAGGCATGTACAGTCGGGCTGGCTTATCGTCAAATAAAGTTGAAATAGTTTGCTGTTTCGCCGTGCTTCTTTCGCTCTGATTTACATCGCTGGCAATGCCTTTAATTCTGTATCTTTAGGCTACTTGAGGATATTCATAAATTAGCGCCGATTTACTCTGGTTTTGTCGTGTTTTTTTGGGTAGTCTGAATTCACGAAGAATTGTTTAGCCCTCATAAAAATCGTATGTTGAGGGCACAAAGGATTATCAACTTTTAATGGAAAGCCTAACGTTACAACCTATCAATAAAATTCAAGGGGAAGTGAACCTTCCTGGCTCTAAAAGCGTTTCTAATCGAGCTCTTTTACTTGCTGCTCTTGCTAAAGGCAGAACTCGCCTTACTAATCTCCTCGACAGTGATGATATTCGTCATATGCTGAATGCGCTGACTAAACTAGGCGTTCAATACCAACTTTCCGAAGATAAAACAGAATGTCTCGTTGAAGGCCTTGGGCGTCCGTTTTCTGTCTCAGAGCCGGTAGAGTTATTTCTCGGCAATGCTGGCACTGCGATGCGACCATTAGCTGCGGCTCTTTGTCTTGGAGAAGGGGAGTATGTACTGACGGGCGAACCTCGTATGAAAGAGCGTCCAATTGGTCACCTTGTCACGGCACTGAAAGATGCTGGTGCGAACGTTGAGTACATGGAAAACGAGAACTTTCCACCTCTCAAAATAATTGGTACTGGCCTAAAAGCAGGTACAGTTTCTATCGATGGGTCCATTTCAAGTCAGTTCTTGACCGCTTTCTTAATGTCTGCGCCATTGGCTGAAGGTGAAATTCGCATCAACATCGAAGGCGATTTGGTTTCTAAGCCTTATATCGATATCACCCTGCATATTATGAAGCAGTTTGGGGTCGATGTGATCAACAACGACTATCAAGAGTTTGTGATTCCAGCCGGTCAGCAATACATCGCTCCAGGTGATTTCTTGGTTGAAGGTGACGCGTCTTCTGCTTCTTACTTCTTGGCGGCGGCAGCCATCAAAGGAGGAGAAGTTAAAGTAACGGGTATCGGTAAAAACAGCATTCAAGGTGATATTCAATTTGCTGATGCGCTTGAAAAAATGGGTGCAGAAATTGAATGGGGTGATGACTACGTAATTTCACGTGTTGGTCAATTAAAAGGCATTGATATGGATTACAACCATATCCCTGATGCTGCAATGACCATCGCGACAACAGCGTTATTTGCCGAAGGCACTACCGCTATTCGTAACGTTTATAACTGGCGTGTAAAAGAAACAGACCGTTTGTCAGCTATGGCGACTGAGTTACGTAAAGTTGGTGCGGAAGTGGAAGAAGGGGAAGACTACATCATCGTCAAACCTGTTTCTCAGTTAAAGCATGCAGCGATTGATACTTACGATGATCATCGTATGGCGATGTGTTTTTCGCTGGTGGCACTTAGTGATACGCCTGTGACGATTAACGATCCAAAGTGTACGTCGAAAACGTTCCCTGACTACTTCGACAAACTTAAGGCTTTAAGTTGCTAAATATTCTGACCTAAAACAGGAAAGCCAGAGTGAATAACACTCTGGCTTTTTTGTTTCCCAATACTATTTAACCAGCGTAAATTCCTTAGAAAGGTGATGCGCTAAGTATTTGAACATATTGAATACTGCAGTCGTATTTGAAGTTGGTAAACCTTTGTCATCAAGGAAGTATTCACCTTTAAAAACTAAAACACCTTCTTTTTCTTCTACGCTTGTTGCTCGCATCCCCTCGATGTAATCATCGTGCTCTTGGATGATTTGGTTAGCGATCAAAAGAAGGTCGAACTCTTCGATAAACGTTCTATCAGACATATTCTTTCTACCATCCTATTCAGTTAAGAACGCTGAGTATACCTACAACTAAAATGGGTTTGCATGATTAATTCAGTCAATCGTTCAGTAAGACTAAACAGATCAATTTTTAGAGTATAAGCATGATGCGGAGGAAGATGGCAGAGCATTGAACCAAACTATTTTGTGATGGGTAACAAAATTTATTGCATTGGATTAGCGGATGCTAAGTTTGCCTGTTTAGATATGCCGCTCAATACCTTTCAGAACCCTGTCTCTTTGAAGTATAAAGACGATGAATTGTCAACCAATCGGATCTGAATTTCAAAAAAGCAGTTGATCTTCTTTTCATCTCGCACAATAGTAAAAAAAGAAGCAATGAAATAGAACATTATGCGGGTGGCCTTTAAACAAGGTTTCTACCCGCATTATTATGAAGGACGTTAGAGTCAGTTATGGGTAAATCACTCGTTATAGTGGAGTCACCAGCCAAGGCAAAGACGATAAATAAGTACCTTGGTAAAGACTTTATTGTTAAGTCTAGTGTTGGTCATGTGCGTGATCTGCCTACGGCCGGTCAAAGCACTGGTGAGAAAAAAGCCGCAGCCATCTCAACTAAAGGGATGAGTCCGGAAGAGAAAGCGCGCGTTAAAAAAGAGAAAGACCGCAAAGCGTTGATCAAAAAGATGGGGATTAACCCATATCATGACTGGGAAGCGAATTACCAAATCCTTCCAGGCAAAGAAAAAGTTGTCAACGAACTACAAAAACTCGCCAAAGACGCAGATTGCGTTTATCTCGCAACCGATTTGGACCGCGAAGGGGAAGCAATCGCATGGCACCTTCGTGAGATCATCGGTGGCGATGAAGAGCGATACAAACGTGTAGTTTTTAACGAAATTACGAAAAACGCGATCCAACAAGCTTTCCAGACACCTGGCGAGCTGAACATGGATGGTGTAAATGCCCAACAAGCACGTCGCTTCATGGACCGTGTCGTTGGTTTTATGGTTTCACCTTTACTTTGGAAAAAAGTGGCTCGTGGTTTATCTGCTGGTCGCGTGCAGTCTGTTGCGGTGAAACTGTTAGTTGAGCGCGAGCGTGAGATTAACGCGTTTGTACCAGAAGAATTCTGGGACATTCATGCGAATACGAAAACGAAAGACAAAGCGGACTTTAAACTGCTTGTTGCTCAGAAAGACGGTTCTGCGTTTAAGCCAGTTAATGAGGCAGAAACCAAAGCAGCGATGTCTGTACTTGAGAATGCAAGTTACGAAGTATGTAAGCGTGAAGACCGCCCTACAAAGAGCAAGCCTTCAGCACCTTACATCACCTCTACGCTTCAACAGGCAGCGAGTACACGCCTGGGCTACGGCGTGAAAAAGACCATGATGCTAGCTCAGCGCCTCTATGAGGCCGGTTACATCACTTATATGCGTACTGACTCGACTAACCTAAGTGCCGAGGCTGTGGACGCTGTACGTGACTTTATTGGTTCTGAGTTTGGTGATAAGTACCTGCCAGCGAAACCATTGACGTACGGTAGCAAAGAAGGGGCACAGGAAGCGCACGAAGCGATCCGTCCTTCAAATGTGGGTGTTAAGGCGGAAGACCTGCAAGGTGTCGATGCTGATGCGCACAAACTTTACGCTTTGATTTGGAATCAGTTTGTAGCGTGTCAAATGACGCCAGCAGAATACGATTCAACAACCATCAGCGTAAAAGCGGCAGAATACACGCTTAAAGCGAAAGGCCGTATCCTTAAATTTGACGGCTGGACTCGTGTACAGCGTCCAATGGGCAAAAACGAGGATACAATCCTTCCAGCGGTACAACTTGGCGATAAGCTAAGCTTAGAGTCACTTGACCCTAAACAGCACTTTACAAAGCCACCTGCGCGCTACACTGAAGCAGCACTGGTTAAAGAGCTGGAGAAACGAGGCATTGGTCGTCCGTCGACTTACGCATCGATCATTTCTACGATTCAAGATCGTGGCTACGTGAAAGTTGATCAGCGCCGTTTCTACGCTGAAAAAATGGGTGAAATTGTTACTGACCGCCTTGATGACAGCTTTAACGATTTGATGAACTACGACTTTACTGCGCGTATGGAACAGAAATTGGACCAAATCGCTGAAGGTGAAGTGAACTGGAAAGCTGTGTTAGACAACTTCTTTGCTGATTTTACTGGCGATCTTGAAAAAGCGGAGCTGGATGAGTCAGAAGGCGGTATGAAGTTAAACCACATCGTCATGACGGATATCGAGTGTCCGACGTGTAGCCGTCCAATGGGCATCCGTACTGCTTCAACAGGTGTGTTCTTAGGCTGTTCAGGTTACGCGTTACCACCAAAAGAGCGTTGTAAGACAACCATCAACTTGGGTGACGAAGAAGGTATTATTAACGTTCTAGAAGAAGACGTTGAAACCGCAGCTCTTCGTGCTAAAAAGCGTTGTCCGATCTGTGAAACAGCGATGGACGCATACCTGATTGATGACAAGCGTAAGATGCATGTTTGTGGTAATAACCCGAACTGTGAAGGCTACCTTGTTGAATACGGCGAGTTCAAAGTAAAAGGCTACGATGGTCCAGTTGTTGAATGTGACAAATGTGGCTCTGATATGGTGCTTAAGAACGGTCGCTTTGGTAAATACATGGATTGTACGAGCGAAACGTGTAAGAACACTCGTAAGATCTTGAAGAATGGCGAAGTCGCGCCCCCGAAAGAAGATCCTGTTCATTTCCCCGAGTTGCCATGTGAAAACTCAGATGCGTATTTCGTACTTCGTGATGGTGCTTCGGGTCTATTTATGGCGGCAAGCAATTTCCCGAAATCGCGCGAGACACGTGCTCCTTTGGTTGCTGAACTGGCACGTTTTGAAGAGCGTTTACCTGAGAAGTTCAAATACCTAGCAACTGCGCCGCAAGAAGATCCTGATGGTCGTCCTGCTGTTGTACGCTTTAGTCGCAAAACAAAAGAGAACTACGTTCGTTCGGAAGAGAATGGCAAACCAAGTGGTTGGACAGCGCTCTTTGTTGACGGTAAGTGGGAAGTCACTGATAAGCGTAAAAAAGCGAAAGCATAAAAACGTACGATCTAAGTAATGTAAAAAGGCAGCGATATCGCTGCCTTTTTTGCGTTTTGTTTTTGCGTAAAGGCCACTGTGTTGTTCGTATAGATCTTTGCTGCTTTGACTGAGTTTTGCTGACGCGAGAAGATCCCAGCATCAATATTTCGTAGTCGCTGATGTATTTTTTATGTAAAAAATATTCGTTGTAACTTTCATTTTGCATTCACATATTTGTTATACATTGGGCTAAAAAATCGGCGGTGTAGTGAATCCGTTCGTAAATTGTTTTCACAATGTAATCGTTTGCTTTTCCATGTGTGATCTAGATATCGTCTTGAGTACGCAAGAGCTGTATGGTACACAGAATGGCGTATTAAAAATTGTAATTTAGAACCCGCTTAGATAATTTATTACAAAAATTAGTGCAACTGTGTGCATTGTTTGCGTCAAAAAATAAGGAAAGAGTGGACGTTGCATACTGGAAGTGCCGTAGCTTTTTTATCCGTGTTGTAAGAGTTCACAGAAACTCAGAGACGGTTGCTAAATGTATTCGCTTGACTCCCCGAGTATGACTCATTCAAGCGAGTACCAAATCCAAGCTATAACGATATGGAGAACAACAAATGGCTGGTGTTTTGGGAATGATTCTTGCTGGCGGTGAAGGCTCTCGTTTGAGACCTTTAACGGAATCTCGCAGTAAACCTTCGGTACCGTTTGGTGGTAGTTATCGATTGATCGATTTTGCTCTAAACAATTTTGTTAATGCGGATCTGATGCGCATTTACGTCCTAACCCAATTTAAATCTCAATCTTTATTCCATCACTTAAAAAAGGGGTGGAACATCAACGGCATTACAGACCGCTTTATCGATCCTATTCCCGCTCAAATGCGTACTGGTAAACGTTGGTACGAAGGGACGGCGGACGCGATCTATCAAAACCTGCGTTTTATGGAATTAGAGGAACCAGAGCAAGTTTGTATTTTTGGCTCTGACCATATCTATAAGATGGATATCAAACAAATGCTGAACTTTCACTCAGAAAAGCAGGCTTCTCTGACGGTATCTGCATTGCGCATGCCACTAAAAGAGGCGTCGCAATTTGGGGTTATCGAAGTGGATAGTGAAGGTCGTATGATTGGCTTTGAAGAAAAACCAGCAAATCCGAAGTCGATTCCTGGTGACCCTGATTACGCTTTAGTTTCAATGGGTAACTATGTTTTTGAAGCTCAGGTACTGTTCTCAGAGTTGGTCGAAGATGCGGATAATGAAGCTTCATCACATGATTTTGGAAAGGACATCATTCCAAAGATGTTCCCTAGAGGTGATGTGTTCGTGTATGACTTCAGTACCAACAAAATCAGTGGCGAAAAAGAAGAGGTGTACTGGCGTGATGTCGGAACTATTGATGCGTACTGGCAAGCGCATATGGATCTGCTAGAAAAAGATGCTCCATTTTCGCTGTACAACCGTAAATGGCCATTGCACACCTACTACCCACCATTGCCACCTGCGACATTTACCGACTCTGATAATGGTCGTGTGCAGATAATCGATAGTTTAGTGTGTAATGGCAGCTATGTTAGAGGCTCAAGAATCGAAAAGTCGGTGCTTGGTTTTCGCAGTAATATTGCTTCTGCTTGCGATATCAGCGAATGTATACTTCTTGGTGACGTAAAAATTGGCGAAGGCTGTGTTTTACGTCGTGTGATTGTCGACAAGGATGCCGATATTGCTCCTGGTACTCAGATTGGTGTGAATCTTCAAGAAGATAAAAAACACTTCCACGTGTCTGAGGAGGGCATTGTTGTTATTCCGAAAGGAGCTCGAGTTGGCTACTAACAACTTATCTATTCTGTTTGTAGCTTCTGAGGTTGAAGGCCTCATTAAAAGTGGTGGCTTGGCAGATGTTGCCAAGGCACTACCGGAAGCCCTTCAAAACCTACAGCAAGACGTAAGAATTACCATCCCTGCGTACAGCAGTATTGATAAACTCGCAGACGCAGAAGTTGTATTAGAAACAGAATTAACATCATGGCCGCATACGGAGTATCGAGTTTTGCGGCTCATGTTAGGTCAAAATCCTGTTTACCTGATTGATTGTCCGCCGTATTTCAATCGACCATCAATGTATGCGGAGAACAACCAAGCGTATACTGATAACGGCGAGCGCTTTGCGTTTTTTAGTGCAGCATGTCTCGATATGTTACCCAAGCTCGCCTTTCAACCTAATATCATACACGCGAACGATTGGCACACAGGTCTTGTTCCATTTTTGCTCAAGCACAGGTATGGCAATGATCCGTTTTTTGCTCATACTAAAAGCGTCATTTCAATTCACAATGCGGTCTTTAAAGGCGTATTTAGTTATGAAGACGTGCAGTGTTTGCCAGAGTTTCATTGTAGAAACGTTCCCGATGCTGCGGTGAGTGCAACGCATATTACGATGCTTAAAGCTGGTGTAATGAATGCAGATAAGATAAACGCGGTTAGCCCTACGTACGCAGAGGAACTAAAAACAGAGCTTGGCAGTCACGGCATGGCTTGGGAGTTTCAGCAACGTGCGCAGGACTTAGTCGGCATCTTGAATGGTTGTGATTACAGCGCTTGGAATCCGGAAACTGATACCTACTTGCCGGTTAATTACTGCGCCGACCAGCAAAGTATGTCGCAAGGGAAGAAAGCTTGTAAAAAAGCATTACAACAACGACTAAATTTGCCCGAAAAAAATGTAGCTATGTTCGGTATGGTTTGTCGGTTGACCCAGCAGAAAGGCGTTCATTACTTGTTGCCTGCTTTGGCCGATTTTTTGAAGCACGATGTTCAGCTAGTTGTCGTTGGGACCGGAGACCCTGTTCTTGCCGCTCAGTTACGAGAGGTTGCCGCGCAGTTTTCTAGCAAATTTGCCTTTGTAGAAGCGTATGACAATGAACTTGCGCATATCGTTGAAGCTGGTTCTGATTTCTTCTTGATGCCTTCTGAGTTTGAACCATGTGGCTTAAACCAAATCTATAGTATGGCTTATGGGACATTACCGATAGTACGCGGTGTTGGTGGCTTAAAGGACAGCGTTAGCGATTATGATGTAAACCCATCTGAAGCAACGGGGTTTGTTTTTTTCGAACCGACACCGCAGGCATTGTTGTTAACGATGCTAAGGGCACTGTTGCTCTACGCTCAAAACGAGCCTGAAGTGAATAAAGTACAGTTGCACGCGATGCAACAAGACTTTTGTTGGCAAAAGGCCGCAGAATCTTATTTGCAGCTTTACCACTCAGCGTTAGTTTGACTTAAAATTGTAACGAAAGGCACCGAATGAGGTGCCTTTATTATCTTGAGTAAGGGGAGTGTGGTAGGATGGCTTTTTACTCAATAGCACGATCTTTTTGATACTCAATATGACCCAGCCGCTACTTTTTCATAAAACCTATTTGCACCCTACTAGTCATGAGTGGGTTGTATTTGTGCACGGTGCTGGTGGTAGCTCTTCTATCTGGTTCAAGCAAATTAAAGCTTACAAGCAACACTTTAACTTATTGCTGATCGATTTAAGAGGTCATGGAAAGTCAAATCAGTTACTTAAAGAGCTCATTGCTAGCCGTTATACCTTTACGGAAGTTACCCAAGATATTTTGAAAGTATTGGACCATTTAAAGATCCAATCCGCTCATTTTGTCGGTATGTCGCTTGGTACTATTATTGTTCGAAACCTTGCTGAATTGTCATCAGAGCGCGTACGTTCGATGGTGCTCGGCGGTGCTGTCACAAGGCTTAACACTCGTTCTCAGATATTGGTGAAATTAGGTAATTTTTGTAAGCATATCCTACCGTACATGTGGCTCTACAAACTGTTCGCTTATATTGTTATGCCTCAAAGAAGCCAACGAGAATCTCGCCACCTTTTTATTCGCGAAGCCAAGAAGCTTTGCCAAAAAGAATTTAAACGTTGGTTTATTCTTGCTGCTGATGTAAATCCGTTAATGAAATATTTTAAAGATCGAGAGTTACCCATTCCGACTCTCTACTTAATGGGCGACAGGGATTACATGTTTATTAAACCTGTCAAAGAAATGGTTGCAGCACATAAGCTCAGCATTCTACGAGAAATCCCGAATTGTGGTCATGTATGCAATGTAGAGCGTCCAGAAGACTTCAATCAACACTCCATCGAGTTTATTAAACAGCAAGCTGTATGTGCTTAAAACTGAGTGCATCCACTGAATAGGAGAGCCGCTATAACTCTCCTAGTTGATATCCACATTGCCAACATGCACCAAATTGCCCTTCGTTTATTTCATGACATTTTGGGCATTGCCAATCTTGATACTCATGCCTATCGGATTGTTTTCGATATGCTTTTACTATTTCTTCAGCTTTCATCTTTTGTGCAGTGTCAAAAAGCCACACATAAGGATCGGTATCATCACCAAACGGCAGTTCTCCTTTTAAGCCGAAAATACCTTCTCCACGAACTTCACAGTAAATTTGTTCCACTTTAAGCAGCTCACATACAATGTGTGCTTCTGCTGGGTTTTTAGCGATAAATATTTTCATCAAAATACCCACTTCACCAATTACGAATTTTGCTGACTTGGTGTCGGCCTTACTTTATTCATAACCCATTTAGTGATGATTGGAAATAGTCCCAATAGCGCAAAAGACGCTAATACTGCGGGTGAAACAATGCCCGATAGGCTTTCAATTGTTGCTAATTGAGTACCTGCATTCAGATATACAGCTGTGCCTGGCAGCATACCTATTTGGCTAGTGAGATAAAATCTACCTACAGACATCGGCGTTAAGCCCATCAGTAAGTTGATTAGAAAGAAGGGGAATACAGGGATTAGACGCAAGGAAAATAGATAAAAAGCTCCGTCTTTTTCGACACCTTGATTAATTGCGTTGAGTTTATTTCCGAATTTGTTTTGTACCCAGTCACGCAATAAGTATCGGCTGCTCAAGAAGGCCAGTGTTGCCCCCATAGTGCTAGCGAAAGAAACCAGTAGCAAGCTTGTCCAAAAACCAAATAAGGCTGCACCAAGTAAGGTGACTACTGCCGCTCCTGGGATAGAAAAAGCGGTAATTGCAATGTAGGTAAAAAAGTAAATCGCAGCCGAGAATACAAAATTCTGATCGATGTATGTAGTTAGTGCTTCTTGTTGGGCTTTTGCATTCTCTAAGGTTAAATACTGGCCAAAGTTAATACCTAAAAAGACGATAGCCGCTAGTAGGATGAGACCTAAAATCAGTTTCTTATTCATAATTTTGATTCCAATTTGGGATATATGTAATAAGACAGTAGGAAAACCGAAAAAATTTCACAAAAAAACCGCAGATTAGACTGCGGTTTTACAAGATAGTTTTTAGGCCGACTTTTATTGGAGGCCGTTCATCAACTCATCTCGGCGAGCTTGAGGTACCACACTCCAATGAGTGCCGTTGATAGCACCTTCTAGTGCCCATAGCAACTCAATGTTGACGGTTGCAGAGTGCGTATCTCTTATCGCTTTATAGGCGTTAAGCGCACCTTCCTCTTCAAGCTTCTCTACGGATTCGATGCCGGCTTTTTTTAGCATGCGCTCGGTAGCCAGTCGTAAGTTAGGCAAATCTTTCAAACGGTTAGGCTTTGTACTTGCTTGCTGTTCTTTCTCAAGCTTTGCCTTTTTCAATGATTGATTCGCTACTTCGATTAAGCGTTCGCTTGATTCCCATAAATCGCTGGAAATAGCGTAGTACTTTGTAACGACTGGGAAGCCACGTTTTTTATAAACGTAAGGCTTTAGCCCTTGTTGCTCGAAGTCAGATGAAGTTTTTTGGTCTGCTCTGATATGAAGCTGATTGTTTACCACTAGTGCAAACATTGTTTCATCAGCGAATAGTCCGAAGCCACCAAACATTGAGCGCGACTTGATATTACCAAGTGCCTCAAATAGCTTCATAGAGTCTTTGAGTATCGGTTTATCCATGTTTTGTTATCTCGGTGTAATTAATATTACGCCACCAAAAGTCAGGTCCGAGAGAGTAGCAAACATGCGTAAAAACAATGTCATTACAGAGTAAAGTCATTGCTTACACACTTGCCATCGGTAACCCCGCTACCTTCCATATCGTAATATGGTTCAGGCCGGAGGCTTTGCGTCCCACTCTTTCGAATGGTTTGCCCTGTGCGTGACACAATGAGCATACTTCTTATATTGAATTAACATCACGGTTTAGCGTTAAAAGTGTGATTTTAGTTCAATAAAAATGATAGATTGAATGCTCTATTTTGCATATGGAAAGGTGCAAATTGGCCTTTGAAAAGGAGTTCTTAATATATATTACATTTATATAAAACAGGGAGTTAACGTTAGTCAATTGTTATTAGAGCGGGGTGAAGTATTAGAGATTGCTTAATTTTTCCAAAAAAATAAGCGCCCCTGTAGAGCGCTTATTTAACACGGTTAAATACAGTGAAATTTAGTTCATTTTTTTCACAGTATTTCGAATTACAAGCTCAGGTTGCATTTCGAAAATTCGTTTTTCGTGTTCTTTATCTTTGATACGCTCAAGTAGAATTTCGAATGCATTTTTACCAACACGACGTTTAGGCTGGTGGATAGTCGTTAGCGGTGGAGAGAAGTATTCTGCAAGCTCGATGTTGTCGTAGCCGATCACTGAAATATCTTCAGGAATTTTGATCCCGTTTTGTTGCAAGCGGCTCATTAGGCCTAGAGCCATTGTGTCGTTAAAACAGAATACCGCCGTCGGGCGCTTGTCCATTGCGGTAATTTTATCTGCAACTAATACGGCCGTATCACATTCAAAGTTACCTTCAAGGATCCAGTCTTCATTTACAGCTAGGTTCGCTTCGCTCATTGCGCGACGGAAACCTGCAATGCGCTCTTGGCAAGCAAGCTTTTCAAAATGACCGCTTAGACAAGCGATATCCGTATGACCATTGTCAATCAGATGTTTGGTTGCAATGTAGCCACCTTCTTCTGAGTTATCCATGATCTTGTCTGCTTGTGAGCTCTCTGGGCCCCAATCCATGACCACTTTAGGAATGTCCGCATGACGGTCAAGCATCTCTTTTAGTTCTTCGGTTAAGTCAGAACACATCACTAGGATGCCATCAACGCGCTTTTCAGCCAGCATACGAATGTAATCGCGTTGTTTTTCGTAAATCCCGCCTGTGTTACATAAAATCAGAGTATAGCCTTGGCGGTAACAGTAGCTCTCAACGCCATCAATCACTTCTGAGAAAAATAGGTTAGTTGATTGAGTTACTAACATGCCAATCGTACGAGTTGAGTTGCATTTTAGGCTGCGTGCAACGGCACTTGGCGCGTAATTCAGCTCGTCAACGGCTTTCATTACTTTTTCTTGCGTTGCTTCTGCAACGAAACGCGTTTTATTGATAACGTGCGAAACTGTCGTAGTGGAAACGCCGGCTAAGCGAGCAACGTCTTTTATCGTGGCCATAAATGGTGTCCTGTATCGAGCTACTGAAATATGTCGTATTGGATGTACCTGATGCTCTAATGGTTTCACACCTAGCAATCTAAAATTGGCGCTAAGTGTCTCGGCAGCGGTTGATCCAAGTGCGACAAAAGGGTGCGTAGCAGCATCGGTCGATGAATTTTATCTTTTTTCTATCTGATGAGAAATTGCCATCAACCTGTTAAGAAAACACAAAAACCGCTATATTTCAGCGGTTTACATATAAATCATATTTAATCGTTTGCGCTCACATTTTAGCCCTATGTGGACTGACTAGCAATGTTTTCAGCAAGAGATTTGTGTATTTGAAGTCACATTTTGACTGCTAAATAACCAAGCGTCTTTGCGCTAAGTTAAGGCAAACGAATATTATACCCAAGTTACTTACAATTGGTCACTTTCAGGCATACAGGAAGCCCGATAGGCAGGCTCCCTAAAAATAGGCGGCAATTATTCACCAAGAAGGTAGGCGCTGTCTAGTTTACAAAATGCAACTAATAGTTTCGCGACACTCGAGTAAAATCCAAATTCGTCGAATTTTTTACATTTGTCTGAAAACTGAGGTAACCAAGACATCAATTGTTGCTGGATAAAGTCGTTTTGTTTAACGAAGGCTTCTTCCATGTGTTTTTCTTGTTCAAGCTCGTTTGAGCGGATAATCATGTTCCCGAGAAAGTCGAGCTCAACGGCTAAGTGATCCGCAGGTTCCTTTAGTTTTTCGTCTACTTGAACGCCAAATTCAGCCATCAACTTTTCCATTTCCTCAGCTGGCTTGTCATTCAGTAAACCTGATTCACCAATGTACATGGATGCGTAAGGAAGAGCGCCGTATTTTTCTGTCTTCAAAAACAGTTCACAAAAGTCAGCTGCAAGCTCTAGTTGTGCATCTTCACGATCTTGTAACCGATTCAATGCATCAACTAGGCTATCAACAGCTGGTTTCAGCGACTCATTTTCACCTAAACCTGCGAGAAAACTGCGAATTTCAACACTGTGATAGGCTTCCAATTCTTTCTCTGTTAGTTCTTTTGCGAACAAGCTCGAAAACCACCAGTAAATTTCAGCGCGTTTTTCATTAAAAGCTTTCACTTCTTGCATTTTGGGCTCCTGAATGATGCTTCAAGTCATGCATCACAAAGTCAATTAGGGATATCCCCTAAGTGTAATCAATTAAAATGAATAGCAGTAACTATAATTGTTATGTTTTATGGTCAAAAATGACCGTTTATTAATAGCAATGGGCAAGCTTGTTTTGAATCAATAAAAACGCTAAATCTTGCGTTTTAATGTATCTATGACTAGAAATGTTACTAGTTATGAATAGAATACGTCTTGGATAATAAGAAGACAGAAAAGTGGTGTAAATGAGCTATCACGTATTAGTCGTAGAAGATGATGTTGTAACTCGTAGTAAGCTTGCGGGATATTTCCAAAATGAGGGCTACCAAGTCAGCGAAGCAGAGAGTGGCGCAGAAATGCGTGAAGTTTTGCAAGCGGGCGATGTAGACCTGATCATGCTGGATATTAACCTGCCTGGTGAAGACGGCCTGATGCTTACTCGTGAGTTACGTAGCCAATCGGATATTGGTATCATATTAGTAACAGGACGCACGGATAGCATTGATAAAATCGTAGGCCTAGAAATGGGTGCTGACGATTATGTGACAAAACCTTTTGAATTGAGAGAGCTGTTAGTTCGCGTTAAAAACTTGCTGTGGCGTATTTCAGCAGCGCGCAGTGGCAGCTCGAAAGCGAATGAAACCAGTGAAGAGCACATTGTGCGCTTTGGGGAGTGGACATTCGACATTCAACGTCGCGCACTTAGCCGCAACGGTGAGCCAGTAAAACTAACTAAAGCAGAGTATGAACTTTTGGTGGCATTATCGTCTTACCCTAACCAGGTGTTAAGTCGTGAGCGTATTTTGAACATGATCAGCCATCGAGTGGATGCGCCGAATGACCGCACCATTGATGTTCTTATTCGACGTATGCGCGCAAAAATGGAGTTCGATCCTAAGAACCCACAGATTTTTGTAACGGTACACGGCGAAGGCTATATGTTTGCTGGTGACTAGTTTGAGCATAACTCAATCGTAAAAAGAAAAAGGAGAGCTTCGGCTCTCCTTTTTTGTGGCTTCAAGATAATACTAGTTTGCTTCAACCATTGGTGTTTGCCCGACAGTATCACGCAACCTTTGCCAAATACTGCCCAAGTACTCATGCCAATAAAGCTCTGTTTGTTCTAAGTAACGCGCTTTAGGTGAGTATTTATCCCAAGGTTGACTGATTTCGCTAATAGCTAAGAAGTTGGTCGGGGCTGGGATTGGTTTAATGCCTGCTGCGTTGAACTCATACAATGCACGGCTCATGTGACTCGCAGAAGTGACTAACACAATCTCCTTTTGCTGAACGAATGCAGCAGCTTGACGTGCCTCTTCCCACGTATCCTTTGCATCCTCTAATAAAATGATATCGGATTTTGCTACACCTAAGGCTAGGGCAACGTTCGCCATCATTCGCGCGTGGCTAATTTCAGATCCGCCAGCATAGCCGGATAAGATTAATTTCGCGCCTGGATACATTCTTAAAATACGAATGCCCTCAGTTAAGCGCATTAATGCTGCACGGCTTAACTGCGAGGTGGGTGGAATTTCGTCATCGATAACATGACCATTCCCTAAAACCATCACGTAGTCGATGGTGCCAGAAACTGGCAAAAAGGCTTTATGCTCTCGCTCTAACGGCATAAGAAGCTTGGTTGAAACAGGTTGGAAGGCAACAAGAAAAATGCCAACAAAAGAGAATAGAACAACGAAGCAGCCAGTTTTACGTTTTGTAGTAAAACTAATGAGAGCAAGACCCAACAAGCCTATCAGCAGCAATGCCGGAAGGGGCATAAGCATGGCTGACACTACTTTTTTCAGCTCAAACATACATAAATAGTCCGAAAAAACATCAATTGATAATAAAAATGAGGGTATCCCTCTTTATTCCTGCTTTCCTTGTGCCAGAATAGCGGCACAATCCGTTATGATAACTCAGCAGAAGTGACAGAAGACCGCAATTTCGACGATATCGCCCACAAATTTGCAAAAAATATTTACGGCTCCGATAAAGGGGAGATCCGCCAAATCATTGTGTGGGAAGATTTTCTACAGATTCTAAGTGAATTAGATGCTGACCAGCAACCCCTAGAAGTGTTAGACGCTGGTGGTGGTTTGGCACAAATGTCGCAAAAGCTTGCTAAGCTCGGACATCGAATCGCTTTATGTGATCTATCTTCGGAAATGCTGCAGTTGGCTAAGCAGGATATTGAAAAAAACGGTTTGCTTGAGCAGTATCGCCTGATTCATTCGCCTGTCCAATCCATCGGTGAACATATGGATGGACGGGTCGATCTGGTTATGTTCCACGCTGTGATGGAGTGGCTGGTTGATCCTAAGGCCGCACTTGAAACAGTTCTAGAACAAGTAAAACCGGGAGGCATCGCATCAGTCATGTTCTACAACCACCACGGTTTAGTCTATAAAAACGTGGTTTGTGGCAACATTCCTCATATATTAGACGGCATGCCTCACCGAAAAAGATTTAAACTACAGCCGCAAAAAGGCTTAAAACCTGAAGAAGTCTACCAGTGGATAGAAAATTCAGGTTTTAATATTTGTGGCAAATCTGGTATTCGCTCATTTAGTGATTACATAGGCAATATGGAATACATGGGTGATTACGAGTTTGAAGATGTGTTGGCGCTAGAAAAACAACTTTGTCGACAAGAGCCATACCTCTCATTAGGCCGCTACATTCATGTGTGGGCTAAAAAGAACGATAAACAGGAATAACAATGAGTGAGATGACTCTCAATGCTGCAGAGCAACCAATCGATGAGCTGGTTGGCTGGGTTAAGCAGCACGATTTCTCGTTGAACCTGACCACAGAGCGATTGGCATTTTTGATAGCCATTGCCGTACTGAGTAATGAAAGGTTCGATGAAGAACTGGGTGAAGGTGAACTGCATGATGCATTTGCCATCGTCACTCGACTATTTGATGAGACCGGCGAAGCCTCCGCTTTTCGTGCGAACAATGCGATCAACGAGATGGTTAAGCAGCGTCTTATGAGCCGTTTTGTCAGTGAGATTACTGACGGAGCGAGCATTTACCGCTTGTCGCCATTAGCGATAGGAATAACCGACTACTACGTGCGTCATCGTGAGTTCTCAAAACTGCGTCTATCTATCCAGCTATCCATGGTAGCGGATGAAATGGCGAAAGCGATTGAGGCAGCACAAAAAGGTGGTACACCGGGTCACTGGAAGAAAAACGTATACGGTGTTTTAAAATATTCTGTAGGCGAAATTTTCGATCAAATTGACCTCAACCAACGTGTTATGGATGAGCAGCAACAGTCAGTGAAACAACAGATTGCTGACCTGCTTAACAAAGACTGGCGTGAAGCGATCAACAACTGTGAAGCACTTCTGTCAGAAACATCAAGCACGTTGCGTGAACTTCAAGATACGCTGCAAGCCGCCAGTGATGAACTGCAAACTCAGATCCTCGATATTCAAGAAATTGTTTACGGTGACCCTGAGCTGGAGTTTATCGAAGAAGCCTTGTTTGGTCTGCAAATGAAGCTGGACCGAATCACAAGCTGGGGCCAGCAAGCTATCGACCTTTGGATTGGTTACGACCGACACGTGCACAAGTTTATCCGTACTGCAATCGATATGGATAAGAATCGTGCGTTTAGCTCGCGTCTGCGTCAATCTGTCAAAGATTACTTCGATGCGCCTTGGTATCTGACTTATGCAGATGCGGAGAGGCTTTCCGACCTTCGTGATGAGGCCCTAGTACTGCGTGATGACGAGGTCACGGGTCAAGTTCCGATGGAAGTAGAATACGAAGAGTTTCAACAAGTCAATGATGAGTTGTCTGAACGAATTGGTGACATGCTAAAAGCGCATAAAGATCAAGGCACACCAATCGATTTGAGTGTGGTACTGCGAGATTACCTTGCACAGCACCCTTACACTCATCATTTTGATTTAGCTCGCATTATCGTCGATCAAGCTGTACGTCTAGGGTATTCAGAATCGGATTACCAAGCGATTCAACCAGACTGGAAAGCAATCAACGAATTTGGGGCAAAGGTACAAGCGAATGTCATCGACCGATACTAATGAATACATGTCAGAGAATCTGGCAAAAGCAATTTCTAACCCTCTGTTCCCAGCGCTAGACAGCATGCTTCGAGCAGGGCGTCATATCTCAAGTGAAGATCTAGACAACCACGCGTTGTTGTCGGATTTCGAACTTGAGCTTTCTTCTTTCTACCAACGCTACAACACCGAATTGGTGAAAGCGCCAGAAGGTTTCTTCTACCTTCGTCCTCGTTCAACGTCTCTGATTGGCCGTAGTGTTCTTTCTGAACTGGATATGCTGGTGGGGAAGGTACTGTGTTTCCTTTACCTAAGCCCAGAGCGTCTTGCGCACGAAGGCATCTTTACTAACCAAGAGCTGTACGACGAACTGCTTGCTCTAGCAGACGAAAACAAGCTGATGAAGCTAGTGACGAACCGTGCGACTGGTTCTGACCTTGATAAAGAAAAGCTGTTTGAAAAAGTACGTACGTCACTTCGTCGTTTGCGTCGCCTAGGCATGATCATCAACATCGGTGAAACCGGTAAATTCAGCATCAGTGAAGCGGTATTCCGCTTTGGTGCCGATGTACGTATTGGCGATGACATGCGTGAAGCGCAGCTGCGTCTAATCCGTGATGGTGAAGCAGTAGTGCACACCAAAGAGCCAAGCCAAGGCAGCTTATTGTCTGAAGAAGATCAAGACGACCAAGCCCAAGAAGAAACAACAGAAGAGGGTGAAGCATGAGCATGATTGAACGCGGTAAATACCAATCGCTGACCATGGTCAACTGGAACGGCTTCTTTGCCCGTACGTTTGACATCGATGGTCTGGTCACCACGCTATCAGGTGGTAACGGTGCAGGTAAATCAACCACAATGGCGGCGTTCATCACCGCATTGATTCCTGACCAAACGCTGCTGCACTTCCGTAACACGACAGAAGCGGGCAGCAGCCAATCGTCTCGCGACAAAGGTTTGTACGGTAAGCTACAGCCGGGCGCATGTTATGCGGCGCTAGACGTGGTGAACTCACGTAACCAACGCCTATTGTTTGCAGTAAAACTACAGCAAGTTGCGGGTCGTGATAAGAAAGTAGACATCAAACCGTTTGTGATCCAAGGTCTTCCAAGCCATGTGAAACCAACGGATATCTTGGTTGAAAGCGTATCTGCGACTCAAGCTCGTGTACGTCAAATCAATGAAGTAAAAGAATCAATCGCAGAATTTGAAGGCGTTCAATTCAAAGCGTTCTCTTCTATCGTGGATTACCACTCGCAGATGTTCGAATTCGGTGTGATTCCGAAGAAACTGCGTAACTCTGGTGACCGTTCTAAATTCTACCGCCTGATCGAAGCATCGCTTTACGGTGGTATCTCAAGTGCGATTACCCGTTCGCTACGTGACTACCTTCTGCCACAAAACGGCGGCGTGAAGAAAGCGTTCCAAGATATGGAATCGGCGCTGCGTGAAAACCGCATGACGCTAGAAGCGATCAAAACCACGCAAGCAGACCGTGACTTGTTCAAACATTTGATTACAGAGTCGACCAACTACGTGGCAGCGGACTATATGCGCCATGCTAACGAGCGTCGTAAAAAACTAGAACAGACATTGTCTTTGCGTTCAGAGTTATTTGGTTCTCGCGAGACCTTGATTGAGCAAAACAATCTGCTTAACCGCGTTCAAGAAGAGCTGGAACTGCTGATCGAGTCAGAATCTTCTTTAGAGCAAGACTACCAAGCGGCTTCTGATCACTTGCAACTGGTGCAAAACGCGCTGCGTCAGCAAGAGAAGATCGAACGCTACCAAGAAGATCTTGAAGAGCTGAGCGAGCGTCTTGAAGAACAAATGATGGTAGTCGAAGAAGCGCAAGAACGCGTGATGATGGCTGAAGAGCAAGCTACCGTTGCAGAAGAAGAGGTGGATAGCCTTAAGACGCAACTTGCTGATTACCAGCAAGCTCTTGACGTTCAGCAAACTCGCGCCCTTCAATATCAACAAGCAGTTCAAGCGCTGGAGAAAGCGAAGCAGCTACTTGGCGATGACAGCCTAACGGCAGAATCGGCACAAGCGCTTGTCTCTGAGCTTAAGAGCAAAGAATCAGAAAACACCAATGCGTTGCTATCGGTTAAGCACAAACTGGACATGTCTTCTGCAGCGGCAGAGCAGTTTGAAACCGCGCTTAAACTGGTACAAAGCATCGTTGGTCAAGTTGAGCGCAAAGACGCGTCTGAACATGCGAAAACTGCAATCGCGAAAGCGCGTGAGTCACAACAAATCGCGCAAAACGAACAGCAATGGCGAGCACAACACCGTGATCTCGAACGCAGCCTTAACCAGCAGCGTCAAGCACGTGAACTGGTTGCTGAATACAAAAAGCAATATCACGTTGAACTAACCGATGAGGTTACATTTGAACAAGAACGTGAACGTCATGCGACGCAAATCGAATCACTAGAGATAGCTCAAGAAGAAGTTCGTGATCAGCGTGGTGAACAGCGCCGTCTAGAGCAAAACGCGGTGGCAGAAATCAGTAAGCTTGAAGCAATAGCACCAGCTTGGATTGCGGCGAACGATGCGCTAGAGAAACTGAGAGAGCAGAGCGGTGAAGAGCTTGAGGATCGCCATGCGGTAATGAACCACATGCAAGTTGTCCTTGAACAAGAAAGGGAGCTGTCTTTAGCTAAAGATAAGCTTGCTGAGCGCCGTAGCCAGCTAGACTCTGAGATTGAGCGTCTTGCTTCTCCTGGTGGTTCAAATGACCCTCGCCTGAAAGGTTTGGCAGATACGCTGGGCGGTGTATTGCTGTCTGAGATCTACGATGACATCACGATTGATGACGCGCCTTACTTCAGTGCGATGTACGGTCCGGCTCGTCACGCTATCGTTGTTTCTGACTTGTCAGGCATCGAAGAGAAACTGGTAGAGCTAGACGACTGTCCAGAAGACTTGTACATCATTGAAGGTGACATCGATGCCTTTGATGACAGCTCGTTCGATGCAGAAGAGTTAGAGGGCGCGGTTTGCGTTCGTATGAACGATCGCCAAATGCGTTACTCTCGCTTGCCTGAGATCCCATTGTTTGGCCGTGCGGCACGTGAGCAGCGTCTAGAGTTGCTGCGTAACGAACGAGAAGAAGTGGTAGAGAAACACGCAAAAGCGGCGTTTGATTCTCAGAAAATGCAGCGCTTGTACCAAGCGTTTAACCTATTTGTGTCTAACCACATTCAGGTTGCTTTTGACGCCGATCCAGAACAAGCACTGGCAACTATTCGTGATAAGCGTAACCAAATTGCTCGCGTGCTGGCGGATCTGGATGCGAAAGAGCAACAACAACGTTCTCAGCTTCAAACCAGCAAGCAAGCGTTGTCTTCTCTGGACAAGCTAGCGTCACACATGGTGCTTGTTGAAGATGAGTCATTGCAAGCGCGTTTTGATGAGCTAGAAGAGAAAATCGCTCAGCTTGCAGAGGCGAAGAACTTCTTAAGCAACCATGCAAAAGCCGTCGCGCAATTAGAGAATATTGCGTCTGCGCTTGATGCTGACCCAGAGCAATTCGATGCACTAGAAGCAGAATACAAAGCGGCAGACGAGCGGCTACAAGATCTTAAGAAGCAAATCTTTGCACTCTCGGATCTCGTTGAACGTCGTCACTACTTCGCTTACTCAGATTCAGTAGACCTACTGAACAAGAGCAGCGAACTGAGCGAGCAGCTAAAAGCTAAACTGGTTCAAGCTGAACAAATGCGTACACGCTCTCGTGAAGAGTTGAAGCAATCGCAAGGTCAAATGAACCAATACAACCAAGTATTAGCTTCATTGAAGAGTTCACACCAAGCGAAACTGGAAACGGTTCAAGAGTTCAAACAAGAGCTTCAAGAGTTTGGCGTGAACGCTGACGAAGGTGCAGAAGAGCGCGCAATGCGTCGTCGTGACGAACTGCACGAGCGCCTACACACGTCTCGCAGTCGTAAGAGCGAATACGAGCGCACGATCACCTCTACTGAACTAGAGATGAAAGGCTTGGCGAAACGTCTGAAGAAAGTTCAGAAAGAATACGTTGAGCTACGTACCTTCGTGGTTGCAGCGAAAGCTGGCTGGTGTTCAGTACTTCGTCTGGCGCGTGAGAACGATGTTGAGCGTCGTCTACACAAGCGTGAACTGGCTTATATGTCAGCGGATGAACTGCGTTCAATGTCGGATAAATCATTGGGTGCGCTGCGTCTCGCGGTTGCGAACAATGACGACCTGCGTGATGCGCTGCGTCTATCAGAAGACAACGCTCGCCCAGAGCGTAAAGTTCTGTTCTACATTGCGGTTTACCAACATCTTCGTGAGCGTATTCGTCAGGATATCATCCGTACTGATGATCCTGTAGAAGCGATCGAAGAGATGGAAGTAGAGCTGGCGCGTCTAACGGAAGAGCTAACGCAACGTGAAAACCGCTTAGCGATCAGCTCTGAGTCAGTAGCGAGCATCATCAAGAAGACGATTCAGCGTGAGCAAAACCGTATTCGTATGCTGAACCAAGGCCTGTCGAACATCTCGTTTGGTCAGGTGAAGGGCGTACGTCTAAACGTGAAGATCCGCGAAAGTCACGAAGTGCTACTGAACGGTCTAGCGACACAGCAAGAGCAGCACAAAGACCTGTTTGAATCGACTCGCTTTACCTTCTCCGAAGCAATGGCGAAGCTGTTCCAACGTGTGAACCCACATATTGATATGGGTCAACGTTCTCCTCAGGTTCTGGGTGAAGAGCTACTGGATTACCGTAACTACCTAGAGCTAAGTGTAGAAGTGAACCGTGGTACAGATGGTTGGCTACAGGCTGAGTCTGGCGCACTATCAACAGGTGAAGCGATCGGTACTGGTCAGTCAATCCTATTGATGGTAGTACAAAGCTGGGAAGAAGAGTCTCGTCGTCTACGCAGCAAAGACATTGTGCCTTGTCGTTTGCTTTTCTTGGATGAAGCCGCGCGTCTGGATGCGAAATCGATCGCGACATTGTTCGAATTGTGTGACCGTCTGGATATGCAGCTTCTTATCGCAGCGCCTGAAAACATCAGCCCAGAGAAGGGGACTACCTACAAACTGGTGCGTAAGGTGTTTAAAGATCACGAACACGTACACGTGGTTGGTCTGCGTGGTTTTGGTCAAACGGATAAGCCTAAGACTGAAGCACAAGAGATGATTGAAGAGTTTGAATCGTAAACTGCGAATCTAACAAAACGCCCGCAATGAACGCGGGCGTTTTTGTATCTATTTACGAGGTAGGCTTCGAACAACATAAGACAAGCCGAGACTGTAGGACGGCAGTCTCGGCTTATTAACGGAACTTAATGAGGAAGCGACGTTTATTCCTCTGGAATATCGTCCCTGACTTCGATCATTTCAGCAAGCTCTTCAAGTGCTTGGACAGAAAGCTCAGACAAGCGTTGTAGGTGTTGGTCTAAGCTCTCTTGTTCTTCAAGCTCTGGTTCATCATTATTTGTTTCTTTTATTAGCATTTCCCAACCTCTCAAGTTGAGTAAGGGGAGCTCTCATCATACTCAAAAGGCAAAGTAGAAAAGAAACGATCTATGTTGATTTTGTTAGCTCGATCATTGATTCAACTTATATATGAGAAGGATGTGTTTAATAAGGAGAGCAAGTGCAAGGTTTTTGGATGCGGGAACAAAAACGCCAGTAATCATGACAATTACTGGCGAGTAATAACGAACATTAGGTCGGAGGGTTAGAACAACGGCTTCACACCGAACTGCTCTGCTGCGTAAGCGACGCGTTCAATCGGTTTTGGATACTCAGCAGGTGTGCCAAGGCTCTCTATGTGTTTCAAACGAGGAAGCAAGCCTGCACCATTAGCGATTTGGATTGCCAGACCAGGGCGAGCGTTAAGCTCTAAAACCATAGGTCCTTCATCTTTATCCAGCACCATATCCGTACCCATGTATCCCAAACCTGTCATTTCCCAGGCACTTGACGCAAGCTCCAGCAAGCGCTCCCAATGCGGTACTTGAAGGGTCGAAAGGTCTTTACCTGTATCAGGGTGATGAGTAACTGGATGATCGAACTGCACCGCTCTGACGGCTTTACCTGTCGCGATGTCAATGCCTACTCCTACGGCACCTTGGTGAAGGTTTGCTTTGCCGTCGGAAGCCGCTGTAGAACAGCGCATCATCGCCATAACTGGATAACCTTTAAATACGATGATCCGAACATCTGGTACGCCTTCATAACTGAAGCCATCAAAACAGTCATCAAACTTGATTAAGTTTTCAACCACAGCAACGTCATTTTTACCACCAAGAGAGAAAAGGCCAGCAAGCGCATTACTAATGTGACGCTCGACCTCATCCCTACCAATTGTAGAGCCGGAGGGTTTGGTATATACCCCGTTTTTGTGAGACGTAACAACCAGAATGCCTTTACCGCCACTACCTTGTGCAGGTTTGATTACAAAACCAGGCCAGTTCTCAACCATTTTGTGGATAGTCTTAACTTCAGCTTGGTTATGAATGACACCGATCAGGGCAGGAACTGTTGCTCCTGCTGCCTGTGCAATAATTTTGGTCTTTAGCTTGTCATCGACAAGTGGGTATTTAGAACGATCATTGTAACGGCCAATATAGCTGTGGTTACGCTTGTTCATCCCCATAATGCCTTTATGGCGAAGCTTAGACGGCGAAGTAAAACTTTCGAACATCGTTTAGTCCTCCGCTAGTGGTTTGAAGCGTCGTAGCTCAGTGAGGCGGTAACCTGTGTAAGTACCTAGTAATAGAATACCGGCCAGAACAATCAACTGTAGACCAATGAAGTTAAAGGTTAAGTGTTGAATGTATGAGTTCGTCATTGCAAGGTAAACTAATACCGCTGTCAGCAATGAACCACCACCTTGCAGAGCAACTTCCTTCGCACCTTCTTCTTCCCATAGGATTGACATACGTTCAATCGTCCAAGACAAGATGATCATAGGGAAGAAGGTAATTGTTAGGCCTTCCGTTAAGCCCATCTTAAACGCAACAACGGTGAACACCGAGATGATCATAATAACGGTAATAATGACCGCAGATATCCTTGCTACCAGCAATAAGTTCAACCTAGACAAATAGCTTCGAATAATCAGGCCTGTACCTACAATTAGCAAGAAACCGACAATACCCGTTAATAGTTGAGTTTGAACAAAAGCAACGGCAATCAACACAGGCATGAAGGTACCGGATGTTTTCAGGCCGATAATCACACGCAAGAACACAACGATCAGAGCACCAATAGGGATGAGCATGATGGTTTTGAACATCGCTTGCTCTTCCAAAGGTAAGCTATGAATTGAAATATTCAGTAATCCATCTGCTTCTATTTTGTTGTTTGTAGCTTGTTGTGGTGTCATTTCTTGCTTAATCATCGAGAAATGCACTTGGCTATTTTTACCACCAACAAGGTCAAGTAAGGATACGTTTGATTCATCCCACACTAACAAGTTGGGTTTCACTGCTTTTTGTTCGGATTTTGGTGAAAACAGTACCCAATCTTTACCTGACCAAACCTGAACCATTGGTTGAATTGTTTGGCGTCGACGACCATCTTCTAGTTCGATAACACCGACGGTTTTGCTCTGTATACCTGCGGTAAGCAAAATGTTATGCAGTGCATCAGTACGGCTGAAATCGTTCAGTAGTAGCGACGAGTTTTGGCTATCTGGGTCATTAAGCGCTTTGATAAGCTCACGAGTAAACGTCACATTATCGGCTGATCGACTCATCGCACGTTCGATAAGGGCATTTGCCGCTGCTGCTTGTGGTGCTGATAGCGTTGGTGGCGTAATGTCTTCCGTTGGCGGTAACGGAGTGACTTTAGCCTGAGGGTCTACTAAGAACTGGGCTTTGTAGTATATGGTTTGTGGCCCTTGAGCTTGGCGAATTGACCATTCTGCACGACGGCCTGAATCGTCATTGATGTAGGAAACGCCATAACCTGATGAGGAAGCAGATTCACCGATAAGTGTGTAACCACTTTGTGTATGAGGTGCTGCAAGTGACGCTTTTACTTCGTTGCCGTTAGCATTGAACTCAATACGAGCTTCTACATCCCATACCTGGCGAGTTTCGCCTGGCGTCCAAGGCACGCCGTAGTTTTCATGTCTGAAAACACTCAGAGCAATGCCCGCAATCACCAATAAGATGATAGAAAGGTAAAACGGTATTTTTGACGTCATAATCTACCTTATTATTTTTTATCTTCGTCCGTTTGGATATAGGTACGACTTACATCGACAAGTGCTATGTCGCGCATAAATTCTCTACCCAGTAAAATAGGATGGTTCATATGTGAGCGATCTGCCAACGTAAATTGCGCTTTTTCATGAATTTTTCCAACGCGCACCCAAAGTTCTACCACAGCGCGGCGTTCTAACTCTTCACTGGTAACCTGGCGGATTTTGACGTAGCGAATGACAGGAGCTTCGATCCAAGTACTTTTCTCTTCTTCGGATTTACTGGTGTCTGCTAAGTGGAATCGGACCCATTTTTTGCCATTTCTTTCGAACTCTTCAATATCAACGGCATTTAAAGACGACGTCGCAGCACCAGTGTCGATACGTGCATCAAAAGTTTGCTTAATCGACTCTACCGTGACCTTTTCGATAGAGCCAAGGACAATATCGTGAGTTGGGGTTGGTTCCACAGGAGCGGGAGATTGGACAATAATCGGCTCTTTCGGTTTTTTTACTTCTGCCATTGCTTCATCGCGAAATGTAAGAAGTTCAACCTGTAGTTTATCGACTTGTTCTTCAAGGCTGTCGATATAGTCCGATTGGTTGCTGAGCTGTAGCTCTAGGTTGGTAATGCGATTATTGACATTCGCTTCTGAATTTTGAATCGCCGCTAACGTTTCTTGGTGGTACTGTTCGCCTTTGGTTAGTGAGCATCCAGATAGTAAGGCGATGGCAACAATCGGGGTCAATCGTAATAACATTGAAAACCTTGGGATTGGATTAAGTTGTTTATTTTTTAGGAGTTTAGCTTATATCGATAAAGCCTCACAAGTAAGAATGTTTCTCTATTACTTATTGTTTGAGGAATAGTGATGAAAAGCCAAAAATCAAGGACATAAAAGCGCATCCTTATTTAGAGCGTGCTTATATTTTGACGTGACAAATGGATTCAAAAAACAAACTCGCTCATTACGAGGAAAGAGGGTAATGTCTTAACTCGTAAAATGAGTTAAGACAATGTCAGGAATCTCAGCGAATTATGATTTGCGAGCGACAAGAACCGCACGGCGAGGGGCAGGGTAGCCTTCTACAGTCTTGCTTGGGTCGTTCGGATCTAAGTAGTCAGGTAGAGAGTTATGCGTCATCCAATCTGTGGTACGTTGTTCATTTACGGATGTGATGTTTTCATCAACGATACGAACATCTTCAAAACCGACCAATTCTAACCACACTTTTAGGGCTTTTGCTGAAGGGAAGAAATAGACATTACGCATTTGCGCGTAACGAGAAGTCGGGACCAGTACTGCATTCTCATCACCTTCAATCACGAGTGTTTCCAATACAAGTTCACCACCAGATACCAATTGATCTTTTAGTTGCACTAAATGATCGAGAGGCGAGCGGCGATGGTAAAGCACGCCCATGCTGAATACCGTATCGAACGCTTCTAACTTAGGTAGTTGTTCAATACCCAATGGCAATAGGTGTGCACGTTGGTCATCGCCCATTAGTTTACGAATTGCTTCGAACTGAATTAGAAACAGGTGAGATGGATCGATACCGACAGTTAAGCGTGCACCTTCGCCTAGCATGCGCCACATGTGGTATCCGTTACCACAACCTACATCGAGTACGCTGCGATTCTTTAATGGTGAAATATGCGGAAGCACGCGGTCCCATTTCCAATCACTGCGCCACTCAGTATCAATATGGATGCCGTGTACGTGGTATGGGCCTTTGCGCCAAGGATGGAATGTACGAAGTAAGCTTTCTAGCTTTTTAAGTTCCCCTTGAGGCATCGGCTCATTGTTTGAAATCGTGACAGAATCAACAATGTCGATGCTGTCCGGTCTACCCGCTGGGATTTTGTTCAGGGCTTTCAACCAGCGACCAAAGTCACCGTGCTCTGCATTTTGCCAATCCGTTAGCTGTTGTGGAAGCACATTAAGCCAAGGTTGAAGACGGGTGTCTTGGGCAATCAATTGGTAGAAATTTGCAAAGTTAAACATAGTTAGTTAATCGCTGAGTTGATGGGTATAAATTATTAACAAAAGCCGAAATCGGTATGGTTCAGGCTTTGTATGCATGGTCTATTTAATCGCGAACATGGAGCCGAAGTTAAAGCATTGGAACCAAACATCGTAGCTAGAAAAGCCAATTTTAGCGAAACGCTCTTTATGTTCTTTCTTTGAATCTGGGCGCATTACGTTTTCTATCGCGCTGCGCTTTTGGCTGATTTCTAGTTCGCTATAACCATTCGCACGTTTAAAGTCGTGGTGAAGGTCAATTAACAGTTCGTTCGAAACTTCATCTTCGAAGACGAACTTCTCCGATAGAATCAAAATGCCGCCTGGACGCAGGCCTGCGTATATTTTCTCGAGCAAGGAGTAACGATCTTCTGGAGAGAGGAATTGCAAAGTGAAGTTCAACACCACCACTGACGCGTTTTCAATTTCGATATTGCGAATGTCTGCTTCTACTACATCCACAGGAGTGTCACTGCGGTAAGCGTTGACGTGAAGTTTACAACGCTCAACCATCGCAGGAGAGTTGTCCACTGCGATGATTTGGCAACCTTCTTGTTTGATATGGCGACGCATAGACAATGTTGCAGCACCCAAAGAACAGCCAAGGTCATAGATGTTTGAGTGAGGTTTTACAAAACGCTCTGCCAGCATACCGATTGCAGAAATGATATTGCTGTAACCCGGTACCGATCGTTGAATCATGTCAGGAAATACTTCCGCTACGCGTTCATCGAACGTGAAATCCCCAATTTTATCGATTGGAGCCGAAAAAATAGTATCTGGATTGCTCTTAGGGTTCATAACTAAGTCTCTGCATACAAGCCGCCTGAAAATGTCAGGCACCAAAAAAGGCGCGTATTTTATGGGAATTTCGCGCCTCTGTCATGTGTTGCGTTAGAACATCTGTAACTGCGAGTTGCCATCGTCAGCTGGGAAAGGTGATAACTCAGGGAGTGTGATACGCTTTTGTATGTCTTTATATAGGTTTGCGGCCAACTCTGGCGCAATTATATTGTCTGCGGTATGGATCATGACATATGGCTGTTTACCTTCGGCAATCCATTGTGGCAACTTGTTGAGCCATGGTTTAAAAAACTCGTAATTTTGCTGTTCTTCTGGATGACCAATAAAGCGAATCAAAGGGTGTGAAGCGGTAGCAATGGCGTGAACAGGGACTCGTGGTTTTTTCATTTGTGCATCAATAATCGCCTCATTGTCGGGCTTAGCGGCAAAGACTGGGCGGCTATCCATAATAATGCGGTCAATATTATTCTCTACTAACCATTGGTTAAGTGCTCGCTCTTCTTCGCCTTTGGAGAAAAATGCCATATGGCGAACCTCAACACCGAGAGGGAAGTTAGGTGGAAAGTTCGCACAGAACTTTTTCAGCCGATCAAGGTGCTCAGGACCAAATGCGGCTGGTAATTGAATTGTCCATTGGCCCACACGGTCATGCAAAGGCTCCATGACTTTCATGAAGTCTCTCAGTTGCTCGCTGCAACCTCTTAGCATTTGCTCATGAGTGATGGCTTTAGGAAGTTTGAAAGTAAAGCGAAAATCATCGTGGGTTGCGGCTCTCCAGTTTTGCACTGTATTGAGCGTCGGTGTGGCATAAAATGTCGTGTTGCCTTCCACGGTATGAAACACTTGCGCATACCTTTCTAAACGTTCAGCGGGCTTTGTCCCGCTGCCGTAAAAACTTTGTTGCCATTGATTGTGCGACCACATCGTCAATCCAAGTCGAAGAGGTAAGTTATCCATTATTCTTTACTGCTTGCTACTCGTGTGAATACTTTACGAGAGTTTTGCTGAAATAGGTAATTTCACGCTATAATCCTCCCCAATTTTTTCGCTTTGGTGCGCTTTTGAACATTTGTTGTACTAAAAAGCACCAGTGAATGATAAAACACACGTAATTGTATGTTGAGTAGTCGATTTTCGTGGACATTCAGCGTATAACTGAATCTTTACTCTGCTTAGCAATGAGGCTGACAGAGCGTAGTTAACAACATTTGAGAGATTGGGAATTTCATTATGCGTACCCATTACTGTGGTCACCTGAACAAGTCCCTTGCAGGACAAACTGTAGAACTTTGCGGCTGGGTTAACCGTCGTCGTGATTTAGGCGGTCTTATTTTTATTGATATGCGAGATCGCGAAGGTATCGTTCAGGTAGTTGTTGATCCAGATATGGCGGATGCGTATGAAGTGGCTAACACACTTCGTAATGAATTCTGTATCAAACTAACGGGTGAAGTGCGCGTTCGCCCAGAGAGCCAAGCAAACAAAGACATGGCAACAGGTGAAGTCGAGATCCTTGCGAAAGGTCTTGAAATCATCAACCGTTCTGATGTTCTGCCTCTAGATTTCAACCAAAAGAACTCTGAAGAGCAACGCCTGAAGTACCGTTACCTAGATCTACGTCGTCCAGAAATGAGCGACCGCATCAAGCTACGTGCTAAAGCGTCTAGCTTTGTTCGTCGCTTCCTAGATGACAACGGTTTCCTAGACATCGAAACACCAGTCCTAACAAAAGCGACTCCAGAAGGCGCTCGTGACTACCTAGTACCTAGCCGTGTTCACAAAGGCAGCTTCTACGCTCTTCCTCAGTCTCCACAGCTATTCAAACAGCTTCTAATGATGTCTGGTTTTGACCGTTACTACCAAATCGTTAAGTGTTTCCGTGATGAAGACTTGCGTGCTGACCGTCAACCAGAGTTCACTCAGATCGATATCGAAACGTCATTCATGACGGCTGACCAAGTTCGTGCAACGACTGAAAAAATGGTTCGTGAAATGTGGCAAGAGCTACTAAACGTTGACCTAGGTGAATTCCCAGTAATGCCGTTCAGCGAAGCGATTCGTCGTTTCGGTTCTGACAAGCCAGACCTACGTAACCCACTAGAGCTAGTAGACGTTGCTGACCTAGTGAAAGACGTTGAGTTCAAAGTATTCTCAGGTCCAGCAAACGACGAAAAAGGCCGCGTTGCCGTTATTCGCGTTCCAGGTGGTGCATCTTTGACTCGTAAGCAAATTGATGGCTACGGTGAATTCGTTGGCATCTACGGTGCGAAAGGTCTAGCTTGGATGAAGGTTAATGACCGTGCAGCGGGCATGGAAGGTATCCAATCTCCAGTCGCTAAGTTCCTAAATGAAGACGTGATCAACGGCATTCTAGATCGTACTCAAGCGGAATCTGGTGACATTATCCTATTTGGCGCTGATAAAGCGGGTATCGTTGCAGAAGCAATGGGTGCGCTACGTTTGAAACTAGGTAAAGACCTAGAGCTAACGGATGAGTCTGCATGGGCTCCATTATGGGTTGTTGACTTCCCAATGTTCGAAGAAGATGACGAAGGCAACCTACACGCGATGCACCACCCATTCACATCGCCTCTAGGTGTGACTGCAGAAGAGCTAAAAGCAAACCCTGCTGCGGCAAATTCTAACGCTTACGATATGGTTCTAAATGGCTACGAAGTGGGCGGCGGCTCTGTTCGTATCCACAACGCAGATATGCAAGAAGCCGTATTTGATATTCTAGGCATCACACCTGAAGAGCAACAGCTTAAGTTCGGCTTCCTGCTTGATGCGCTAAAATTCGGTACGCCTCCACATGCTGGTCTTGCATTTGGTCTAGACCGTCTAGTAATGCTGCTATGTGGTACAGAGAACATCCGTGATGTTATCGCGTTCCCTAAAACAACAGCAGCTGCGTGTCTACTAACAGACGCACCAAGTATTGCGAACCCAGCAGCGCTAGAAGAGCTAGCAATCGCAGTAACTGCAGCGAAAGAAAAAGACGCAGAATAAGCGCACAACATTTGAAGAAAACTCCCGCAACTGCGGGAGTTTTTGTTTAAATAAACCCAAGAAACTTCCAAAGCAATTTCCCAAGCAACGCTTTTAGAACATGTTTTGTTATTAAGCGTCAAAATACATTAAAAGGTGAATTATGGCTGGTCATAGTAAATGGGCGAATATTCGTCACCGTAAAGCAGCGCAAGATGCGAAGCGCGGCAAAATCTTTACTAAATTAATCCGTGAAATCGTTGTTGCGGCAAAAGAGGGGGGCGGTGAGCCAGAAAATAACCCACGTTTGCGAGCCGCAATTGATAAAGCACTGTCTAACAACATGACACGTGACACTGTCAATCGCGCTGTCAGCCGAGGTGCTGGTGGTGAAGGCGACGACAACATGGAAACCGTGATCTATGAAGGTTATGGTCCAGGTGGTACGGCGGTCATGGTCGAATGTATGACGGATAACCGAAATCGTACGGTATCTGGCGTACGCCATGCATTCTCAAAGTCAGGCGGTAATCTGGGGACGGATGGTAGCGTCAACTATCTTTTCGACAAGAAAGGCGTGATTTCATATGGCCCAGGTTTAGATGAGGATGCGGTAATGGAAGTAGCATTAGAAAGTGGTGCTGATGACATTGAAACGGCAGAAGATGGCTCGATTGATGTCTACACGGCCCCAGGCGATTTTGGACTCGTAAAAGATGCTCTTGATGCCGCAGGGTTTGAGGCAGAGAACGCTGAGGTGTCGCTGATCCCATCTACGAAAGCAGATTTGGACGCGGATACTGCGCCAAAACTACTTCGTTTGATTGACGCTTTGGAAGATCTGGACGACGTTCAAGAGGTTTATCACAATGGTGATATCTCTGACGACGTTGCGGCTACGCTAGATTAAACTCAAGGTGTCGGGAGCGGTATTTGCTCCGAAGTTAGCAAGTAATAATAAAAAGACTGAGGCCGAATTAGGCCTCATTTTTAGGAACATTCATGTCAATTATTTTGGGCATTGACCCAGGTTCGCGCATTACCGGCTATGGGGTCATTCGTCAAAATGGACGCCACTTGCAATACCTTGGTAGTGGCTGCATTCGTACTTCAGAAAAAGAACTTCCGGGTCGGCTTAAACAGATTTATGCAGGCGTCACGGAAATCATTACCCAGTTTCAACCGGACGTTTTCGCGATCGAGCAAGTGTTTATGGCCAAAAACGCGGATTCAGCGCTAAAACTTGGCCAAGCTCGTGGCAGTGCAATTGTTGCTGCGGTGAATGCGGAGTTGCCGGTATTTGAATATGCGGCTCGTCTTATTAAGCAAGCTGTCGTCGGCACTGGTGGCGCGGACAAAGCGCAAGTTCAGCATATGGTTCAGCAGATGCTTAAATTGCCCGCCAAGCCTCAAGCGGATGCAGCCGATGCTTTAGGTGTGGCGATTTGTCATGCCAATACTAACAAGACTCTCGTTGCGTTAGCGGGCAAAGCAACCAGTGCCAGAAAAGGGCGCTACCGTTAAAATTAACTGGATGTCTATCCAGTTCTTTATTATCCTGTCGCAAATTCATTTCCAAAGAGTATTTATAGTGATTGGACGTCTTCGTGGCATACTGATTGAAAAGCAACCACCTGAAGTATTAATTGAAGTTAATGGCATTGGCTATGAAGTCCAGATGCCAATGAGCTGTTTTTACGAACTGCCAAATGTTGGCGAAGAAGCCATTATTTATACTCACTTTGTTGTCCGTGAAGATGCGCAATTGCTATACGGTTTCAACACGGTAAAAGAACGAGCACTTTTCCGTGAAGTGATCAAAGCCAATGGCGTTGGTCCTAAACTCGGTCTTGGTATTCTCTCTGGTATGACAGCAACGCAATTCGTTACTTGTGTGGAACATGAAGACGTTTCTACGCTGGTTAAGCTTCCAGGCGTTGGCAAGAAAACCGCAGAGCGATTGGTTGTTGAAATGAAAGACCGCTTGAAAGGGTGGGGCGCTGGCGATCTATTTACACCATTTACGGATGCTGCTCCTGCGGATTCTGGTGCGACATCCAACAACGCGGAAGAAGAAGCAATCAGTGCGCTTCTAGCTCTAGGTTACAAGCCGACTCAAGCGTCGAAAGTGGTATCTCAGATCGCTAAACCGGACATGAGCAGTGAGCAAATGATCCGTGAAGCTCTAAAATCAATGGTGTAACGCTGGTTGCACAGTGAACATTTGTTCAAGATAACTCATTCTCTAAGGTTAATGCCAATCGCTTAACGATGTTTTTTTGTGTCATTCCAGCGAGCCTGGCGAGACTGGGAATCTAATAGCAGCACGCTGAGCGGTTAATGAAACAATTTGACCATAAATCGCTCGGATAGAAGATCCTGTATCACGCTCCTTCGTCGCTGTACAGGATGACGAGATATAGAAATATGCCACTTGCTGTTAAACGAGCGGCATTATTCTCTCAGGTAACCATTTTTCAAGGTAAAAAGATGATTGAAGCCGATCGTTTAATCGCGCCAGAAAACCCTGCCTTTCGTGATGAAGATGTCATTGATCGTGCTATTCGGCCAAAAAAATTAGCGGATTACCAAGGTCAGGACCATGTCCGTGACCAAATGGAGATCTTCATTAAAGCTGCTCAGTTACGTAGCGAAGCACTTGATCACCTTTTGATTTTTGGTCCCCCAGGTTTGGGTAAAACCACACTTGCGAACATCGTTGCCAATGAAATGGAAGTGAACATTCGCACTACTTCAGGCCCTGTACTTGAGAAAGCAGGCGATTTGGCCGCGCTGTTAACCAACCTCGAAGAAAACGATGTGTTGTTCATCGATGAGATTCACCGCTTGAGCCCGATGGTTGAAGAGGTGCTGTATCCGGCGATGGAAGATTATCAACTGGATATTATGATCGGTGAAGGTCCGGCCGCTCGTTCTATTAAGATCGATTTACCACCATTTACGTTAATTGGTGCGACGACCCGAGCGGGCTCTTTAACGTCACCATTGCGCGACCGCTTTGGTATTACTCAGCGCCTTGAGTTTTATAAGATAAAAGACCTCCAAGATATCGTGCAGCGAAGCGCGGATTGTTTAGGTTTATCAATGGAACCTGAAGGTGCATTGGAAGTGGCAAGACGTGCGCGTGGCACACCACGTATTGCTAACCGTTTGCTACGTCGTGTTCGTGATTATGCGGAAGTAAAAGGCAATGGTCACATTTGTGCCGATGTTGCCGATAAGGCGTTGAATATGCTTGATGTGGACGCCGAAGGCTTCGATTACATGGACCGTAAGCTACTACTCGCGATTATGGAAAAATTTGGTGGTGGTCCGGTCGGGCTCGACAACATGGCAGCGGCGATAGGTGAAGAAAAGGACACTATTGAAGACGTTCTTGAACCTTATCTTATTCAGCAAGGTTATTTACAACGCACTCCGCGTGGAAGAATCGCGACAGATCGTGCGTATTTGCATTTCGGAATTGAAAAATAAGATTCCCTCGCTGGGCCTTTGTTGCCCAGCGCTTCATTAAAGTTGACCAAACTCACATTTTTTGAATTTTTTCTCATACTGGTTTAGTAAGTAAAAAGCATTGATTGTTAACTCGATGTTTGCTTGCAACTGGTTAATTTCTCTCCTGATTACTCTCTCTTAACATCCGTATCCAATACTGGTTGATCTAGATCAATGTGATGGATTTTTGTGCAAATTCCGCGCATAAACATTGATGTATATCAAAGCGCGTTACGGCTATAAACCTTTTGAAACAATCTGTTTTTACAAGTAATATTAGCCCCAGCTATATTAGCTGATGCTTAACAATTAACTAACCAATGAAGCACATTTTTGCAACAATGAGTTGTGATAATTCAACATTTTTCAAGTGTAAATAACACCTGAATATGGATTGCAATATGTAGAGAGTGTCATTCAGCCGACACATAGGAGTTACCATGATTGACGTAGTTGATCTATCGCGGTTGCAGTTTGCACTGACAGCGATGTATCACTTCCTATTCGTACCATTGACCCTTGGTATGGCCTTCCTTCTGGCCATTATGGAATCGATGTACGTAATGACGAACAAGCAAATCTATAAGGACATGACCAAGTTCTGGGGTAAGCTATTCGGTATTAACTTTGCACTTGGTGTGGCGACAGGCCTTACCATGGAGTTCCAGTTTGGTACGAACTGGTCTTACTACTCCCACTATGTAGGTGATATCTTCGGTGCACCGCTAGCGATCGAAGCACTTGTCGCATTCTTCCTGGAGTCAACTTTTGTTGGTCTATTCTTCTTCGGGTGGGATCGTCTATCTAAACGCCAACACTTAGCGGTTACCTGGCTTGTGGCACTAGGCTCTAACTTCTCTGCTCTTTGGATTCTTATCGCAAACGGCTGGATGCAAAACCCAGTAGGCGCAGATTTCAACTTCGAAACCATGCGAATGGAAATGGTGAGCTTCTCTGAGGTTGTACTAAACCCAGTTGCTCAGGTTAAGTTCGTGCATACGGTTGCTTCTGGTTACACTTGTGGCGCAATGTTTATTCTAGGCATCAGTTCATACTACCTATTAAAAGGTCGTGACATTGCGTTTGCTCGTCGTTCGTTTGCTATTGCTGCTTCTTTCGGTATTGCAGCTATCTTATCTACCATCGTTCTTGGTGACGAATCTGGCTACGAGCTTGGTGAAGTTCAAAAAGTGAAACTCGCTGCAATTGAAGCAGAGTGGCACACTGAACCTGCACCTGCCGCATTTACGTTATTTGGTGTTCCTAACCAGGAAACGATGCATACCGATTACGCAATTAAGATCCCTTACGTAATGGGTATTATCGCGACACGTTCTTTTGATGAGCAAGTAACAGGTCTTCGTGATTTACGTGATGAACACGTCGATCGTATTCGTGACGGCATGTACGCTTATGAACTTCTAGAGAAGCTTCGTGCGGGCGATAAGTCAGAAGAAAACATGACTGCGTTTGATGAAGTGAAAGGTGACCTAGGTTACGGTCTACTTCTAAAACGCTACACAGACAATGTTGTTGATGCAACAGAAGAGCAAATCCAAGCTGCTGCGGACGACTCAATCCCAACAGTATGGCCGCTATTCTGGTCATTCCGTATCATGGTTGCTTGTGGCTTCATCATGTTGTTTGTCTTTGGTGCGGCGTTTATCCAAACGTGTCGTCAGAAGATTGAGCAGAAACAATGGATTCTAAAAGCTGCACTATTTAGCATTCCACTACCTTGGATTGCAATTGAAGCGGGTTGGTTCGTCGCTGAGTACGGCCGTCAACCTTGGGCTGTAGGTGAAATTTTACCAGTACATGTTGCAGCTTCTGCACTAACTGCAGGTGAAATCTGGACTTCACTCTTCGCAATTCTGGCGCTATACACGGTATTCCTGATTGCAGAAGTTTACCTAATGTTGAAATTCGCTCGTAAAGGCCCAAGTAGCCTGAAAACGGGTCGCTACCACTTCGAGCAAAATGCTGACTCTGTTGAAGACAAAGTTAGTCGCCAAGTAGAAGCGTAAGGTAAGGAGATAACAAGATGTTTGATTACGAAATCTTGCGACTCATCTGGTGGGTACTAATCGGTGTTCTACTAGTTGGTTTTGCAGTAACAGACGGCTTCGATATGGGTGTAGGCGCGCTTGTACCTATCATCGGTAAAAACGACACGCAACGCCGTGTCATGATTAACTCAATTGCTCCTCACTGGGATGGTAACCAAGTTTGGCTTATCACTGCTGGTGGTGCACTGTTCGCAGCTTGGCCTTTGGTTTACGCAACGTCATTTTCAGGCTTCTACTTAGCGATGATTTTGACACTAGCAGCGCTATGGCTTCGTCCTCTGGGCCTAGACTACCGCTCTAAAATCGAAGATCCAAAATGGCGCAATACCTGGGATATCTGTATCTCAATCAGTGGTTTTGTTCCGCCAATCATCTTTGGTGTGGCGTTTGGTAACCTTCTACAAGGTGTACCATTCCAATTGAGTGAGTTCTTGATGCCAACATACCATGGCTCATTCTTTGGTCTACTAAATCCATTTGCACTGTTGTGTGGTCTAGTAAGCTTATTCATGATTTTGATGCAAGGTTCTACTTGGCTACAAATGAAAACAACAGGCGAAGTGCATGTGCGTGCGCGCAACGTTGCTCAGTTGGCTGGTTTACTGACGGTTGCTGCGTTTGTAGCGGCTGGTTTCTGGATCCAAAATATCGATGGTTACGTCATTGTTGGCGGTATCGACACTAACGCTGCTTCTAACCCTCTAAACAAAGAGGTTATCCGTGAAGCTGGTGCGTGGATGAAGAATTTTGAAAACTACCCATTACTATGGGCTGCTCCTGTACTAGGTGTAGCAATGCCGCTTCTCGCTGTATTGGCATCTCGTCTTGAAAAATGTGCGATTTCGTTCATTACTTCAAGCTTGGGTGTTGCTGGTGTTATCTTTACTGCAGGTTTTGCGATGTTCCCATTCATCATGCCTTCAGACTTAATGCCAAGCCACAGCTTAACAATGTGGGATGCAACGTCATCTGAGCTGACTCTGAACCTAATGACAGGCGTTGCGTTTGTTATGGTGCCAATCATCCTTGGTTACACATCTTGGACTTACTACAAGATGTTTGGTCGCCTTGATGACCAGTACATTGAAGACAACAAAAACTCACTTTACTAAGGAGCATTTACTATGTGGTATTTCGCATGGATTCTAGGTGTACTACTTGCTTGTGCATTCGGTATCATCAACGCTCTTTGGCTAGAGCACTCAGAAATGATGGATAAAGACAGTGAGTAACCTCGCTGATAAGGTAGCGAAACTTCACGCACCAATGGATAAGACTCTGCTACGAGTCTTATCTCTCATCCTTGGCTTTATGCACGTAGGATTGGTGATGTGGGACCCTGAAGCTTACCATCAAGCAATTGGTGGTTTTAACTCAATCATCGCACCAGCACTGATTTGGTCTGTATGTTCAAGCATGGTGTATGGGGTGGGCTTCAAGCCAAGAAACTGGTACTGGCAAGTTTTGTTTAGTCCTTATTTCTCGTTAGCTATCTTAATTTATCTAACGGCACTTTATTTCATTTAGGCTGAAATATGCTGTAATAAAGTCGGTTACTAAATCATCGAATAAAAGCTAGGTATCTCGCCTAGCTTTTATTTTTTCTACAAATTTCAAAAATATTTCCTTAGCTCGGTACCAATTGCTGTCGCTTCAGTTATAGTAATTACTTTAAAGAATTGAATATATTGGTACTCCCTTGCAAGGCACATCAAATCTCTTTCACTGGCCGATCACCGTGTACTATGAAGACACTGATGCGGGCGGTGTTGTATATCATTCTAATTATCTAAAATTCTTTGAGCGTGCACGGACAGAGATGTTACGTGCTAAAGGCATTTCTCAACATGTGTTACTGGAACAAAATATCGGCTTTGTTGTCCGACACATGGATATCGATTTCAACCAAGGGGCTAGGCTGGACGAGCATCTGACAGTCGTAACCCGAGTGTCAGAAATAAAACGTGCTTCTCTGCAATTCTGTCAAGAGTTGGTCAATGATCAAGGCAAGATATTGTGCAAGGCCTCGGTTAAGGTAGCATGTATCGATAATAAGAAAATGAAACCAATAGCTATTCCAACCTTTATAAATTCGGAGCTAACAAATAGTGACTGCTGATATTTCCATTTTAGATCTCTTTCTTCAGGCCAGTCTGTTGGTAAAGCTTGTGATGCTGACGTTGCTTGGCATGTCAATTGTGTCATGGGCAATGATCATCAAGCGCAGCAAAGTGCTTTCTCAAGCATCAAAAAATGCAGAGCAGTTTGAAGACAAATTTTGGTCGGGTACTGATCTTTCTCAGCTTTACCAAAAAGTAAAAGCGCGTAAAGACGAAATTGAAGGCACAGAAGAAATATTCTACGCAGGTTTTACAGAGTTTGCTCGCCTACGTAAGAGCAACGCAAATTCACCAGCTTACATCATGGAAGGCACTGGCCGCGCAATGCGCGTTGCTGTTTCTCGTGAAGTAGATGAGCTAGAAACAAGCTTACCGTTTTTGGCAACAGTCGGTTCTATAAGCCCTTATATCGGCCTATTTGGTACCGTTTGGGGCATCATGCACGCCTTTATTGCGCTGGGTGAAGTAAAGCAAGCTACGTTGTCTATGGTTGCACCGGGTATCGCCGAGGCACTTATCGCGACAGCGATGGGGCTATTTGCGGCTATTCCGGCAGTAATGGCGTACAACCGCCTAAGCAATAAAGTGAGTAAACTAGAGCACACTTACGCAACATTTTCTGAAGAATTCCACAGCATCCTTCATCGTCAAGCGATGGCTGGCCGAGACAGCGCGGATAAGGAATAAAGCATGGCGGGTTATCAACCTAAAAAGCGAAAAATGACAGCGGAGATCAACGTTGTTCCGTATATCGACGTAATGCTCGTACTGTTGATCATTTTTATGGCGACCGCTCCATTTGTGACTCAAGGCGTCGACGTTGATCTTCCGAAAACATCGACCGCAGAATCTATGCAAGACCTTGCTGGCGAGACTGACAGTAGCTTTATTATCATCGAAATTGATAGCGAGGGTAATTTAGGCCTAAGCGTAAATGATGAAGAAGTTCAGCGAGGTTTGTCGTTGCAAGATGTTATTGTGCGAGTGAAAGCGGAGCGAGAGGTTAAGCCGGATTCACCAGTTGCGGTAGGTGGCGACGCGGCAACACCATATGCCGATGTTGTTCTATTGCTAGATGAACTAAGTCGAGCTGGTATCCCTAAGGTAGGTCTAATGACCGATATCAGGGAATAGACATCAATTATCTATGAAAGATCACAAGAAGAAACCCAACCAATACGCCAAACCGATAGCAATATCGGTTGGTTTGCATGCAATTCTAGTTGCAGCCCTGCTTTGGGGGACGGACTTCAACATGTCTAAACCAGAGCCTACAGGGCAAATGGTTCAAGCTGTTGTCATCGATCCAAAACTTGTGCAGCAACAAGCGAAAGAAATTCGCCAGCAACGCGAAAAGGCAGCGAAAAAAGAACAAGAGCGTCTTGATAAACTGAGACGCGAAGCAGAGCAGCTAGAAAAAAACCGCAAAGCTGAAGAAGAGCAAATTCGCAAGTTGAAAGAGCAGCAAGCGAAAGATGCTCAAGCGGCACGAGAAGCAGAAGCTGCACGTAAGAAAAAAGAGCAAGAGCGCAAGCAGGAAGAAGAACGTGTTCGCAAAGAAAAAGAGCGAGCTGCTAAGCTAGAAAAAGAGCGCAAGGCAAAAGAAGAAGCCGTGCGTAAAGCTGAGCAGGAGCGTTTAGCAAAAGAAGCGGCTATAGCAAAAGCTGAGCAAGAACGTTTAGCTCGTGAAAAAGCAGCAAAAGAAGCGGAAGAAAAAGCACGTCGTGAGCGTGAAGCTGCTGAAAAAGCTGAACAAGAGCGCATTGCAAAAGAGAAAGCGGCAAAAGAGGCAGCGGAGCGAGAGCGTAAAGCGAGAGAAGCAGCTGAGCGTGCCGAGCGTGAGCGTAAAGCTCAAGAAGCCGCGTTAGATGATATTTTTGCGGGTCTCGAGAGTGAGTCAGAACAGAATCAGCAAGCGAAAAATCAACATGTGCAATCTGAAGTTGACCGCTATGGTGCAATTTACAAACAATTGATAGAGAGTCGTATCATTAAGGACGATTATCTTGTGGGAAAGTCGTGTAGGCTTAATGTGAAGCTAGTTCCTACTGGGACTGATGGTATTGTAAGTAATGTTACTGTGTTAAACGGTGACTCTCGTCTTTGTAGTGCAGCTAAAAGTGCAGTTGCCCAAGTTGGTAACTTTCCGATGCCTAAAGACCGAGATGTTATTGATAAAGTTAGAGATATCAACTTAACCGTTGAGTACTAGAATAAGGAATAAGACGTGATTAGACGCCTTTTACTAGGAATGTTTGTACTGTTTAGCAGTATGACAAATGTGGCGAATGCCGCATTAGAGTTGGTCATTACCGATGGTATTGATTCAGCACGACCAATTGCTGTTGTTCCGTTTAAGTGGGAGGGCACACAAGCGCTTCCAACGGATGTTTCTGCTGTTATCGCCTCGGATTTACAACGTAGTGGTAAATTCAGCCCAGTTCCAACGAGCAAAATGCCACAAACACCGTTCAGTGAATCAGAAGTTAATTTTGATGCTTGGACCAATTTAGGTGTGGATGCGCTATTGACTGGTTCAATCAAGCAAAACGACCAAGGTGACTACGTTATCAACTATCAACTTGTTGATATTGTGCGTGGTCAGTTAACAGGTGGGAAGAGTAAGGCGCTTGGTAGTGACGGTGAATTGGTTCTGTCAAAAGATCATGTGCTGTTCAATAAAGTAGCCACTGTTCAAGGGCCTCGTATGCGTGAGTACGCTCACCGTATCTCTGATTTGGTGTATGAACAGTTAACTGGCGACCGTGGCGCTTTCATGACTCGTATCGCATATGTGGTAGTGAACGATAAAGACCGTTTCCCTTACCAACTTCGAGTCGCTGATTACGATGGCTACAATGAGCGTCTGGTTTTACGTTCTAAGCAACCATTAATGTCACCAGCGTGGTCACCAGATGGTAAAAAGCTTGCGTATGTTAGCTTCCAAAATGGCCAAGCAGAAATCTTCATCATGAACATCTACACCGGTGAACGTGAGAAAATTACTTCATACCCACGTCACAATGGTGCGCCAAGATTTTCGCCAGATGGCAATAAGTTAGCGATTGTTCTTTCTAAAACAGGCTCGCTTCATGTTTATACGTTTGACCTTAACACTCGTAAGCTGACGCAAATTACGCGTGGCAGATCAAATAATACGGAACCGTTCTGGCATCCGGATGGAAAATCGTTGATTTTCACATCGGATAGGGGTGGTAAACCACAGATTTATCAAGTAAATTTGGGCAGCGGTTCTATTGACCGTTTGACTTGGCAAGGCAGCCAAAATTTGGGTGGTCAGATTACTCCTGATGGGCGATTCCTAGTTATGGTGAACCGCAGCAACGCAGGATTTAATTTGGCGAAACAAGATTTGGAAACTGGTGCTCTTCAAGTCTTAACTAAGACCTTGCTTGATGAGTCTCCTAGTATTGCCCCAAACGGTGGCATGGTTGTGTATAGCTCGATTTACAACAAGAAAAACGTACTATCGATGGTGTCAATTGATGGTCGATTCAAAGCTAGATTACCGGCAACAAATGGGCGTGTTCGAGCGCCTGCATGGTCACCGTTTTTGTAGTAATAAGTTTGATTAATAAAGGAAAATAAGATGCAACTGAACAAGGTTCTAAAAGGGCTACTAATCGCGCTTCCTGTAATGGCTGTTACAGCGTGTAGTTCAAGCGACGACGCTGCTTCTAACACTGGTGCAGCAACAAACAACAATGGCGCAGTGGAAACAACAGTAGCTACGCCAATTGATCAAAGCGGTCAGTTGACAGAGCAAGAGCTAAAAGAGCAAGCGCTACGTGAAACTCAAACAATCTACTTTGCTTTTGACAACTCAACAATTGCAGCAGATTACGAAGAGATGCTAGCGGCTCACGCTTCTTACCTAAGCAAGAACCCAGCACTTAACGTAACTATCGAAGGTCACGCTGATGAGCGCGGTACACCTGAGTACAACATTGCTCTAGGTGAGCGTCGTGCACAAGCAGTAGCGAACTACCTACAAGCACTAGGTGTTCAAGCTGACCAAATCTCAATCGTTAGCTACGGTGAAGAGAAGCCACTTCTTCTAGGTCAATCAGATGAAGTTTACGCTAAGAACCGTCGCGCGGTTCTAGTATACTAATTCGAGGTAATCCTCATGTTCAGTAACACTAAGCGCGCTGTTGCGCTTACGTTACTGGCAAGTGCAGCGAACTTTGCGTTCGCTGCACCAGCTCCAGTATCCGATCTCAACAGCACATCATCCGTCTCTAAGAGCCGTTCATCTGAAACGGAAGTAGAACGTCTAGAACGTTTGCTACAAAATCGCAATCGCGTTCAGCTCCAAATGCAACAGCAAATTGACCAAATGTCACAAGAGATCAGTGAATTGCGTGGTCAATTAGAGCGAAATAGCTACGAAATGAAACAAATGTTGCAACGTCAACGTGAGTTGTTTGTCGAGCTGGATCGTGTTCGTGGAGAGATAAAATCCACACCTGCACAAGAAGCACAACCTGTGAAAACAGGTGGCCAGTACACTCCAAATGTTGATGAGCAAACGGCATATCAGAATGCAGTTGACCTCATTCTCAAAAAGCGTGATTACACTGGCGCAATTGCAGCGTTCCAGCAGTTCCAGAAAGATTATCCTGATTCTACATATTCAGCGAATTCTCACTACTGGTTAGGTCAGTTGTACTTCGCTAAAAAGCAGGATGAGGATGCAGTGAAAAGTTTTGCCGCTGTTGTGTCTTATAAAGACTCCAACAAGCGAGCCGATGCGTTGCTTAAGTTAGGCGAAATCGCTGAGCGTAATAACAATGCAGCTCAAGCGAAAAAGTACTACCAACAAGTGGTTGATGAATACCCAGGTAGTGCATCTGCAAAACTTGCCAGCTCTAAGCTGTAAGACGTTATGTTTTGAAAAGGAAGCCTCGGCTTCCTTTTTCTTTTCCATTTTCTGTTGTTGCAGAACGGCTAAGTCGATAGCAATGATGCAGAGCCTCTGACCTTGTGTTGCACCGAATTTCGCTACTCGGAAATGCTACCTGTAACAAAGATATACGGCTAGACCGCTAGAAATCCCCGCGACAAGTTGGTTTTTGAAAATTAACGAGGTTACAATACTCGGATTAAAGGAAGTTGCGTAGAGCATGAGCAATGAGCCATATATTAGATAAAATCGACACTGTTTACCCATTCCCACCGAAACCAGTTCCATTAAGCGAAGAAGAAAAAGCATCTTACATTGAGCGTATTAAAAAGTTACTCAAAGAAAAAGATGCGGTACTTATCGCGCACTATTATACCGACCCTGAGATTCAAGCCCTAGCTGAAGACACTGGCGGGTTTGTTGGTGACTCGTTGGAAATGGCGAAGTTTGGTAATCGTCACCCTGCAAGTACATTGATTATTGGTGGTGTTCGCTTTATGGGCGAGTCGGCCAAAATTCTGACACCAGAAAAGCGCATTCTAATGCCAACGTTGGAAGCGGAATGTTCGCTCGACCTTGGCTGTCCTGCGGATAAGTTCAGCGAGTTTTGTGATGCTCACCCTGATCATACGGTTGTAGTTTACGCAAACACCTCAGCAGCGGTTAAAGCCCGTGCCGACTGGGTCGTTACATCGAGTATTGCGCTTGAAATCGTGGAACACTTAGACGCTGAAGATAAGCCAATTATTTGGGGACCAGACCGTCACCTAGGATCGTACATCGCTAACAAAACTGGCGCAGATATGCTGCTTTGGCAAGGTGAGTGTGTGGTTCATGATGAGTTCTCTGCTGATGCGCTACGAAAAATGAAGAGCATGTATCCAGATGCGGCTATTTTGGTTCACCCTGAGTCACCAGCAAGCGTCGTAGAACTTGCCGATGCCGTTGGATCAACGAGTCAGCTGATCAAAGCAGCGAAAGAGCTTCCTCACAAACAAATGATCGTTGCGACAGACAAAGGCATTTTCTTTAAAATGCAGCAACTTGTGCCAGAGAAAGAACTTATCGAAGCGCCAACCGCAGGTGCAGGCGCAACATGTCGCAGCTGTGCACACTGTCCTTGGATGGCAATGAACGGTTTGAAAGCAATTGAGAAAGCGCTTAGTGAAGGTGGTGAAGAGCACGAGATTTTTGTTGACGAAGAACTGCGTGTTAAATCCCTTATACCGCTTAACCGCATGCTAGATTTTGCTGAGCAGCTAAATATGCAAGTGAAAGGTAATGCTTAAAAAGTAGGCGTAACTGAAAGTAAATCTCAAAAACCAGCCGAATATGGCTGGTTTTTTTGTGTCTTACTATCAATGAGTTACTATTGATGCAATCAATGAATATCGAGGTCATAAATTTATGGCGGTGTGGTTAGTAGTTAAAAAGTGGCTTAGTTCCCACCTTTTTAAATTGAGCAACCGAAGCCTTCTCATCTTTAGTGGCTTATATGTGAGCCTTTCATGGTGGCTGCTGGTTCTCGCTGGTGAAACCGCATTAACAGACAGTTTCGCTAACTTTATCTATTACCTCATGGTTACGGCGAGTACGGTGGGTTATGGCGACCATTCTCCTGTAACAGATTTGGGTAAATGGGTTGTCGTACTATTTGTAATCCCCGGCGGTTTGAGCTTATTCGCCGCATTATTGGGGCGTGTCGCTGGAGCAGCGATGGACTATTGGCGAGCGGGTATTTTAGGAAAACGGAGAGTAAGAGTGGAAAACCATATTGTATTGTTGGGCTGGAATGGATCGAGAACGATGCACCTTATTCGCATGTTACAACATGAAGAAGAGGGAAAGCGCCCGATTGTTTTATGCAGCCGTTCAGAAATAGAGAACCCGTTACCTGGCGAAATCAGTTTTATCAAAGTGACCAGTTATACCGATTCGCAAGAGATGAAAAACGCCAATATTGCCGAAGCCGCTTGCATTATTGTGGATAATCTCTCGGACGACATTACCTTGTCAGCCGCTCTGTACTGCGCATCTGTAAACCCTTCCGCTCATTTGGTCGCTTACTTTAAAGATGAAGCGCTCGGCCGACTTCTAAGTCAGCATTGCCCGAAAGCGGAATGCATACCTGCTGTTGGCGCAGAAATGTTGGCAAAAGCGGCGGTTGACCCGGGCTCAAGTGCGCTTCATCAGGAGCTTTTGGCTTCAACACGAGGTATGACTCAATACTCAGTTATTTATCCTGAGGGTCAGTCTGCCACCACTATTGAGAATCTCTTCGTTTTTCTCAAAAGACGCCATCATGCCACGCTGATTGCTTTTGATATTGGCGATGGTATTCAACTCAACCCAGATTTAGATGCTGAAGTACCCGCGAGTACCAAGCTGTTTTACATTGCAGATGAACGTATTGAAGATTTTGCCTGGAAAGAAATGAACAAGGAACAATAATGCACATGATTGCCGGCCTGTTAACAGGCTTCCCAAACTTTTTACTCTATTTCTCTGTTTCTATTATTTTTGTATTGGCGTTTAAGTTCATCTACGTCAAGTTGACGCCATACGATGAGTGGCATCTGATTAAAGAAAAACAAAATACAGCAGCAGCGATTGCGCTAAGTGGGGCTTTCCTTGGTTACTGTCTCGCGATTTCGGGGGCGGCAAAAAACTCGGTCAATATCGTCGATTTTATGGTGTGGGGCGTTGTCGCAATGCTTGCTCAAATTATCGCATTTGCAATTGTACGCTTTATTTTACTTCCGAAAGTGGCAGAGCGTATCGAAAAAGATGAACTGCCAGCCGGTATCGTATTAGCCGCAGTTTCTGTTTCGGTTGGCGTATTGAATGCCGCGTGCATGACCTACTAGGAGGAACGATGAAGCGGAGTTCTAACGTTAAACGTTCTTCCATGGACAAAAGCTTAAAGCTTGGGAAAATTCTTCCCTTTGCTGCCTTTGGTGGTATTTTCTTCTTTGCTACGTACGAGTCAAAAACAGAAGGGTACATTTTTTCTGATGCTGATGAGTGTAAATCTAACTCGCCTGAGTTTAGTGAACAGTGTGACATTGCATACCAAGAAGCTTTAGCTCGTGCCGAACAAAATGCCCCTCGCTACCGCAGCGAGTTCGAATGCGAGAATGATTTCTACGAGGATGATTGTTACTACAGTTCCAGTTCCCGAGCTTATGTACCTAACTTTGGCGGTTTTTTTTACAGTCGCTCATTAAGCGGGTTGAAAGGTTATAACAAGAGCTATTACTCAGAGCCGATGTACCGTTATAAATCCAAATTCTATAATGGAGCAGGACAATTCTTTGGCTCCTACCGAAATCAGCCGACCAAAGTTGCGACGAATAGCCTTAATAAACGTGGTGGCGGCACCATTGGCAGGGCGATGTCTCGAGGCGGGTTTGGTAAAGCGGTGTCGGTCAGTCGAGGCGGTTAAAAAGCACTATGTTTCGACGAGAAATACAAGAGCGCGAAAACTGGCGTGAATTAGCACGCCAGTTTGGTTTTGGTTTCCATACCATGTATGACCAACCGTATTGGGATGAGAGTGCTTACTATCAATTCACGCTGGAGCAAATTGAGCGCGATATAGAAGCGCCCACTGAAGAGCTGCATCAGATGTGCCTGGCTATTGTGGATGAAGTCGTTCGGAGTGAGCGGTTGCTGACGCAATGTGCGATCCCTGAATCTATGTGGGAGCAGGTCGCTTCTTCATGGAGACGAAGCGAACCTTCGCTTTATTCGCGGCTGGATTTCGCGTACAACGGGACCTCGCCAGCAAAATTACTGGAAAACAATGCGGATACGCCAACCAGCTTGTTTGAAACTGGCTTTTGGCAGTGGGTGTGGCTAGAAGATGTTGTAAATAAAGGTCGAGTTCACCAGAGCGCGGATCAATTCAATATTCTTCAAGACTTTTTGATCGAGCGCTTTGCCGAAATAGCAAAATACCAACCAGGACAAACACTTCACTTTAGCTGCTGCAAGTACACTGAAGAAGATAAAGGGACTGTCCAGTATTTAGAGGATTGCGCGCGAGAGGCAGGGTTAGCAACGGCATTCGTGCATGTCGAAGATATTGGAGTGACGGAAGATGGTCTGTTTGTGGATGCTGACGACAGAGCGATTCGCTGGATGTTTAAGCTTTACCCTTGGGAGTTTATGTTTGAAGAGGAATATACGAAGTACTTAGCGACTGCGAACGTAAACTGGTTAGAACCGATGTGGAAGTCGATTCTATCCAATAAAGCACTTTTACCGTTATTGTGGGAGCGTTTTCCTAATCACCCGAACCTCTTGCCCGCTTATTTTGCTAACGATTCAAAAGCGAACACTATGAGAGATTATGTCATCAAGCCACTATTTTCTCGAGAGGGCGCGAACATCGAGATCGTCATCGATGGAAAACGTTTTGTTAAAACGTCAGGGCCTTATGAATCTAAATTCAATATCGTCCAGCAATACCATCCACTACCTAAGTTTGGGCACAACCATACGTTAATTGGCAGTTGGTTGGTCAATGATAGAGCTGCCGGTATTTCGATTAGGGAAGACAGTAGCTTAGTGACTCAAGATATGGCGCGGTATATTCCACATGTAATTTTAACATGATCAAAAAAGCTCTCCATTTGGAGAGCTTTTTGTCTATTCAGCCGTTCAATCTTGATGGTCGACAGCGTTGCGTCTATTGTTCTTCAGCTAATGCAACACCGCGCTGGGTAAGACCACATAACATCACTGGCATTGCGTTGAAGATTTCCTCAAACTGCTCTAAGCCTTCCATACCTTGTTCGGCCAATGTTTCAATGGTCGTTTCTGGGTCGTAAAGCATAGTAAGAGAAAGTAAAACACCACCGAGTAGGGCATTATCTTCGCTATCCTCAGGCATCAACGTTTCCCAGTCATCACGCGCAAGTTGCCAGCCTTGTAATACACCTTCACAGAAATCGCGAGCCTGACTTGTTACAATGTCTTGCTCATCTAGCGCGCACCCTGCAGGCCACTGCCAAGTGCCTTCTAGGAGAGCGGGACGAGTTTGGTTCCACATTTGTACAATCTCGTCAATGTACTGCTCTAGTTGTTCACCGTCAGTAAATGGCGCTGTTTCTTCTCCACCCCATAAGAATGGCAACCACTCTTGAGGCATTAATACGTTTGGCGCTGCAGCCATCGCTGTTACAAAGCCTTGAGTTTTTGCCAGGTTTAGTAGTTTACCGTCAAGTTCTGGGAGAGAAAGGATGTCTTGTAGTTTCAAAATAGAATACCATTTGTTAATGGGCTGGTTGATTGCGCTCATCTTACCAATCAATTAGTGATAAATCGATATTAGGGAATGATTCACACATCTATGGAAATTCGCTCATCACTTAGAAAAAAAAGCATTCTCGCCCTAACACTTTACCTGTGCTTCTTTATCGCCACTATCGGTTCTGTCGCCTATTTGGTTGTTGAGCCACCGGTTAGACAAAAGCTAGAGCAAAACCTAGAGTTACGTACCCAACTCCTGGCTCTTGAGATAAAAGAGCCCCTCCTCAGTTCTACAGGTGTATTGAGCAGCTTAGTAGGGCTAGCCCAAGGGACTGAAAATATTCAATCTCTCAACACAATAATTCCACATATACTTCAATTGAGTGACAAGATGCTTGTTAGTGGTGGCGTATGGCCTAAACCCGAACTCAAAGCAGAACAATGGAGATATAAAAGTCTATTCTTCAATAAAAACAGTGATAGTGGTATTGACCAAATTCACTCCTACAATAACCCCGAATCTGGCGGTTATGATAATGAACCCTGGTATGTCGCTGCCGCCGATGCTCCGGTAGGTTCTGTTAGTTGGTCTACGGTTTACATCGATACCTTTACTCAGGTCCAGATGATTACCGCGTCTTCTCCGTACTACCAAAACGGTCGATTCGCTGGAGTTGTAACGGTAGACCTATCACTTGATGCACTTTTTCAGTTTATTCGAGAGCACACGAACCAGCATTCTTTGGGGGTAGTGGTTCGCGATGCTGACTCAAACGTGATTATTGAGCACAACTTTCAACTGACGGACGAAATTTATGTCAGCGAGCTTGATTTCGGAGAGTTCGATTGGCGCATGGAAGTTGTCAACGCAAAAGCTAAAGTCGCCGATCAAGTGTTTGAACAAGTGATGAGCGTTGAGGGGAGGATCATTCCATTTTTGCTCTTGTGTGTCTTGGTCGGTTACTACTTACTGAATCGCTATATTGTTGAACCAATTGTTCGCATTGCCGCTAAGATTGATGACTCGAAAACTGGTGGGATCATAGATATTGACTACGATAGCGATGACGAAATCGGACAGCTTATCGAGAAGTTCAATGAAAAGACGATCTATTTAGAGCAGGAGAGAATAAAAGCTCAGGCTTCGACAAACGCTAAAACGGCATTCTTAGCCACATTGTCCCACGAGATTCGCACACCAATGAACGGTGTACTAGGAACTGCCCAGATACTGTTAAAAACACCACTTACCGATGAGCAGCGTAAGCACCTGAGAACACTTTATGATTCAGGTGATCACATGATGACATTACTCAATGAGATTTTAGATTACTCAAAAATTGAACAAGGGCATGTTGAGTTTGAAAATAAGCCTTTCCCAATTGAGTCGATTATCGGCAGTATCAAGAGTGTTTATCAAACTCTATGTGCAGAAAAAGGTCTTCGCTTTAGAGTAGTCTCGCATTTACCAACGGGTCGTTGGTACAACAATGACAAAGCCCGTTTGCGTCAAGTACTGTTCAATCTACTCAATAACGCTGTTAAGTTCACCGATCGTGGCATCGTAGAGGTAGAGCTAGCCGAGAAATCGAGTAAGGCAGGCACCAAGCTGATACTAAAGGTAAAAGATACAGGAATTGGTATTTCAAAAGAGGCACAAAAACGCATTTTTCGTCCTTTTGAGCAAGCGGAGTCATCAACGACTAGGCGGTTTGGTGGTACAGGGCTTGGTTTAGCAATAGTCAAAGAAATCGCGGAACATATGGGTGGGCAAGTGGTTGTAGAGAGTCAGGAGGACGCTGGAACGACTTTTACTGTCGAAATTGCCCTTACACCTTGCAAGCCAGGTAAAGTAGAGTCAATCAATACACATAAATTGAACTGTAAAGGGTTGAAAGCACTCATTGTTGAAGACAACCGAACAAATGCGATCATTATGGAAACTTTCCTCCGAGCCAAGGGCTTTGAGTGCACAAGTGTCGAAAATGGTCAGCTTGCAGTCGATGAGGTTGCGATCAAACCATTTGATTTGATACTGATGGATAATCATATGCCTGTTCTAGATGGCGTTGGGGCCATATCAGCCATTCGAGCAATGAGTTCACCTGCTAAGTCGGTACTGATTTTTGGCTGTACAGCGGATGTGTTCAAAGAAACACAAGAACGTATGATTAATGTAGGAGCAGACCACATAATAGCGAAACCAATAGTGGAGTCTGAATTAAATGATGCACTGTATCTTCATGCGACACAGTTATATCAGTACCAATCGGACTTTGATGGAAATGCAGCAGATAGCTTTAATGCTGAAAAGTGGTTACTCAACTTCTATGTCGCTCTAGATAATGGACATCTTAATGAAGCACTTGAGGCTATTTCAGCGATCATTGCGGAGGCTCCCATTGAACTCAGTGACGACGTTTCTTCAGTCGCTGAACGGATAAGAAGTAACTTAAAGCGTCAGCAATCCCCAGACCAAGATGATATCGATACATTAACGATTTTGCTGGCCTCACCATAACTGAATCAATATGGCGCAACTGTGAATTGTTCTTACTATTCATACGTCATCCAGCTTCGTCACAAACTCTTCTAACCCGCAATGAACAGGCTTGCAGTTTTACTTTTACGAGTAAAACAGCAAGACCTTCTACTGTGATTATATCGGTAATACTCTGAATTTTCGCAGCTTGGTAGCATAAGCTATAGGAGTGACTGTTTACAGTCCGAGTTTTGTTCTAACTTTACGTCAAAATAATTATCGTAACCCCTTTTTATGTAAGTGAAATCCGTGTTTTTGTACCATTTTTACGTGATTTTAGGCGTTTTTACTCGCCATTGGTGAAAAAAACTACTTTTACTTTAAAAGTTGGTTATAAATTTACAACTTAATTTTAAATACAGAACCATAAGCTAGTTTGTGTGTGTTCTAATTGCATCATTAACTGGCTTGATGTCTTTTTAGTGGTTAATAGTTTTATTATTTTTATTAATTGCAGTGTTTGATTTTAAGGGTTTTGTAAATGAAGTCTCGTGGACCATTTTGTATTCGTCACGCCGCAGCGGATACCTTTGCTATGGTTGTTTTTTGCTTTATCACAGGGATGATTGTCGAGATTTTGATTTCAGGGATGACATTTGAGCAATCTCTAGCATCGCGTACGCTATCGATTCCAGTGAATATCGCTATTGCTTGGCCGTATGGGGTTTTTCGTGATTGGGTGCTGCATCAAGGTAGTAAGGTGTCACCGTCTTCCTTTATGAAGAACATCTCTGATCTGGTCGCTTATGTACTATTTCAATCTCCAGTTTATGCGGGTATTTTATTCGCAGTTGGCGCGTCTACAGATCAAATTGTGACCGCAGTGGCAAGTAACGCTGTTATTTCTTGTGGCATGGGTGTGTTGTATGGGTACTTCTTGGACATGTGCCGCCGTTGGTTCCGTGTTCCCGGTTATTCTCAAAGCATGTAAATGCCCCAGTTTTGCTCAATTTAGTTACTTAGTGAGCAATCGATTCGAAAAGGGCGCTTTTTTTTATGTTTAGCCTTGACCATCAGGCACATAATCATTAAATTAGCGCCTCGTTAGCCAATGATGCTAACCAAAATTTGATTCGGTGAGTTGTCCGAGTGGCTGAAGGAGCACGCCTGGAAAGTGTGTATACGGCAACGTATCGAGAGTTCGAATCTCTCACTCACCGCCACATTCTATAAGCCCTTGTAGTGTAAGAATTTCTTATAATACAGGGGTTTGGTGTTTTAATGTAAGCTGCCTACTGGTACAAAGAGTAGGTACAATGTCGAACATCATGGCAAGTCCTTATAAGCATCCTCAAACTGGTGTTTACTACTTTAGAATGGCTGTCCCAAAAAAGCTGGTTCCTATAATCGGTAAGACAGTCTTCAAGAAATCTCTTCAAACGAAAAACCTTTCTGAAGCAAAGCAGCGATTTCCTCAGCATCTTGATGATGCGCTCAAGCAAATCGAGTTCGCTAATTTAAAGCTATCTAATTCATCTGATATTGAGCTTAATGTCCGTGATTGCGCGATCATTGCCGAGCGTTGGTATCTGCGTGTCAAAGATGAGGTTGATGGTAATGGTAACTATGATTGCTATCTTCGATATGAATGGTATGGCGTTGAGGGCGATAAGCGTCTCCACGTATTCGGCTTGTCTGACACATTTGAGTTTAGTGGTCTAGATGCGTCAAAAGCTACTGAAGAGGAATACCAAGAGCTTTTGGAAGGTTTTAAAGACTTCATTGAGGAGCAGCTAAAAATAGAAGGTTTAGTTGTATGTGAGACAAGCGCTTCATATAGACGTTTGGTCTGTGCCTTTTACGATTACGCCCGTCGAGTTGAGTCTCTCTGCTTGGCTCGTCACAAGCGAGACTTTGGGTATGAGCCAGTAACCAGTTCAATCGCTAGTGAGCCCATTTCAGTACCTAGGCCTGATAAGATACCGTCTAGGGCTTTGAAACCATCTCAGAACTCCATTTCGAGTCTATTGAAGCGTTACCTTGAGTCTGCATCTATTAATGGCAAAGCTTCTCAATCCTTGGCAGAGGTTGAGTCACAGATAGAGCGTCTTATTGAGATAATAGGGGATCTAGACGTTGCTGATGTAACCAGAGGTCATATCTCAAAGTACAAAGATACCTTATTACAATTGCCTAAATCTAAATCCAAAGAGATTAGAAATAAATCAGTGCCTGAGCAGCTTGAGCTTGTTAAAACAAAAGGGCTTGAAACAATCGCTCCTTCAACCGTTAAGACTATTCTCAGAAAGACTTCTCCTGTATTTGGCTATGCTGTTGAGCTTGGTTTGATAGACGTCAACCCATACAAAGGCGTAACACTTCCTAAAGTACAGAATAAGTCTGCGGTAGCTGAAGCTAAAGGGTTTACTCCTAGCGAGATCAATCAGTTATTTAAGCTAGATATATTCACTGATGTTACTGCTAGTAAGCCTTATGGCATGGCTTGTTATTGGGTGCCTCTTCTATGCAGATATACGGGTTCTCGGATTGAAGAAATGGTTCAACTTAGAAGTTCAGATATACAACGATCAGACGAAGGTATTCACTTTATTTATGTTCGTGAGGGTGAAGAGCAGAACGTAAAAAACGTTAAGTCAGTTCGACAAGTGCCGATTCATGATCATCTCATTGATTTGGGTTTTTTAGATTATGTGGCGTCCTGTGGAGAGTTTCTATTCCCTGAGCACAAGCCAAACAAACACGGTAAAAGGTCTGGTGCTATTGGTAAGTGGTGGAGTAAACAGGTCAAGAGGTTAGGCATAACCAAGCAGCCATCACACTCGTTTAGGCACTCTTTGAGAACAGCTTTGCGTGGTCTAGGAGTAGTTGATTCTGTTAGTGATGCTATCACTGGTCACGCTCCGGCTAATATCGGAGCAACATACGGTACGGTTGATATGAAGGCTAAGAAGAAAGCAATAGACTGTTTGCCTAGGTTGGGTGTCCCACGTCTTTGGTAGTTTTTCGTTAATGTCTTTACACTGTTGTGTACACCTAAAGTCTCCCCACTGTACACACGTGTACACTTTGGTTTGAATTGGCCCGTAGGCCTTGTGGTATAAGGCTTACGAGCTCACAATGTCATTTCTAAAAGTCGTAGTTTTCGGTTACGTTAGGGGCTTTATTTCCACTGTTTTGATCTTGAATACTCCCTTCGATACTCCCAGCTTGTTCCAGCCACTTACTCCGTTGAGATATCGAGATACCTAATTGAGATCCCCTAGTGACCTTTCTTAAACCTTCCCTGAAGATATCCTCTCCAAAGAATTCAACGAGGCGGCTGATGCTATTTGAGACGTCTTTAATTTGCTTTTGCTCCCACTGCTCATCATCTTTGTCAGATATATCATCCTTGCCCTTAAAAGCATCTGAGAGACGTCTAATCTTCGGGAACCCCTTAGAGTCCCAGCAGCTTTGGGGTAGGTAATAACGTGACTCCAAGCCAAACTTGAGGTCTTCAACAAAGCTCTCTAGGTCGTTCATCTCGATGTCAGTCCCTAATGCTTCTTTACAAGCTTTTAAGCCGTTAGCAATGTGTGCAGCCTGACCACGACTACATCCAACAATCTCACATACTTGAGAGACGCTTAGGTCAAACTCTCGGTTAACAATTAGCTTGCGAAACTTAGCTTGCATTGCTTCATCTTTAGTAACTCCAACCCCATGTGCTTGGTTGACATCTTGGGCTGCTGAGAATGCTTCAGCATAAGTACGATTTTCTATGATCAACGAGTTAATCATCAATTCAGCATCGGGGTTTTCTTCAAGGTACTTAAGACAAGCTCCAGTGCGGTGAAAACCATCCACTACGTAATACTTATCATCAACCACAAAAACAGTGATAGGCTGCCTTATAGGCTGTCCATTACGAAGGTCTTCAAGAATCTCCTTGCTTTGGCTCTCTTGCTTAATCTCTTGCGCTGAACGTACTCGTTTGTCTTTTATGAGTTCAACGTCACGGGCTTGCATCGCGGGATCGAGTATGAGAGTTCGAGGGTCTAAATACGCAAATCTGCTATCTGCCATGAATTGATTCATAGTGTGTTATGTACCTGTAGGTCTATGACTGATTATTAATGTTTCTCTTTTTGGTTTGATTGGAACCCTAGAAGGGGGGAGGGTTCGGGGTAATGCGAATCCATCACGATTGCACTGCCCAGTTATTTTTACACAATATGTGCGCTTGGTTTTTTGATTTTTGCTTACTTGAGGTTTGTTGATAGAGCTCTTTGTACCGTTGAAAGAGAGACTCCTACTTGAGCTGCTATTTTCCTTAAAGACATTCCTTGTGAGCGTAACTCAGCGATACGCTGGTGGTTAGTTGTGTTAGTTGTGTTAGTTGGTCTACCTTTATATTTCCCTGCTGCTTTAGCTTTCTCAATGCCTTCCTGACGTCTTTCCTGAATCATTGCTAACTCGAATTGAGCTACAGCTCCTAGCATGTTCAGCATGAGCTCAGACATATGATCGCTTCCACCAGCATTAAAGCTTAGGTTTTCCTTGTGGAATCTCACGCTAACACCTTGGTTAGTCCAGTCGTTTATTAGCTGCTTTAAATCAACCAAATTACGCGCTAGGCGGTCGATGCTATGAACGTGGATTGTATCTCCTTCTCGAACGTAGTCTTTAAGAGCTTCTAATGCTGGTCGTTTAGTTGAGCCACCACTGCATTTATCTGTAAAGCTCTTATCAAAGGGGATACCAGAATCTGTAAGTTGACGGTCTGTATTTTGGTCTGTGGTCGAAACACGTAGATAAGCTATGTGTGCCATTAGGTGTACCCGTTTAACTCTAGGATGTTATAAATCTTATTGTGGTCACAATTTTAATTCAACCCTAATGGGTACTGTTTGATCAAGGTTTGACCGTAGTCGTTTGGGTATACCTAATGAGTACAGCTTAGAGGTTGCCAGAAGTTAGCCAGTACTTCTTAGTAGATTATTATTATAAGATTTAACTATCGTGAGGGACTATGCCTCTTAATTATTGCTATCTATCTGTTAGTTAATGTAATTTAGTTTCCATGATTGTGGCTGGTCTAGATTTAGGAGAAGGAATGCACAAGGAGTTTTTTAAGCCAGTAGCGGAGGCTATAACTCATAGAATGAAATCACCATTAGTAGGGACATTTATCCTATCTTGGGTACTGATAAATCACTCCTTTCTTCTAGAGTTTGTTTTCACATCACTAGACTCAAAAGTGATGTTAGCCAAGGAGTCTCGGTTCAGTTTAACAACAGACCTCATTTACCCCTTTGGTTTGACGCTACTTTACTTAGTGGTTGTTCCGGCTGTTCAATTAGGAGTTGATTGGTTGGTACTAAACACATTAGGTGACAGCCGCAAAAAACATGATTCACTAGTCTCTAGAAATGCGGTCGTATCAACTCAGGAGTATCAACAACGTCTGATGAATGAACAATTGACTAAATGGGATACGGATAGAACGGATTTATTAAGTCAGATAGATAACCTCAAGAAAGAGGTTGAAAGTTCTCGTTCTGAGTATAAGAAGATCAAAGATCAACACGACGTTCTTGAGATGCTGTATGAATCTAAAGATGAAGCAATAGACAAGGCGTTGGAGTCACTACAAAGATACCCTTTGAATCAAGGTTCTGACTATGCGGATGGTAGAGATGATCAAACTGTTATTGACGATACGATAAAGATACTTGAAGAAGTGAATCCACCAAAAGAAGAACGCCCGTTTTAGTTGCTACATCTTTTTGAGTAGGTCTTCATGAGGAAGATGCTTATTAAGGCTGCTCCTTGGGATTAATAGGGATGGTACAAAGAACTGGTACAAACCTTTAAAGTGGTATATATTTAAGTTGTTGATATTAATTGATTTAAACTTGGCAGCTTGCAATCGAGAGTTCGAATCTCTCACTCACCGCCACATTCTAAAAGGCCTGATTTATCAGGCCTTTTTTCGTATCTACACTAAAGTAATGCGTCATTGAAAGTACACAAGAGTGCTCAAGGTGCAAGCGCCATTCTATCTACAAGCCAACTATTCACATCTCACCTCGATACAACGCCAAAATTGAAGAAGCTATACAGAGGCAGCCATAATCTGATTGGTGCGGGTTAGCCCATCCGCTTTAATCTAGAATTTAGCACCCATATCACATGAGGTATGAATACGGCCACAAGAATGAACGTAGTGCTACTAGATGCTAAGCAAAACAGCCATGAACACGAATACAACAGCAATCATAACAAAGAGATCTGTGTTTGGATTGAGGTCATCTGGGTTAAATTTTTCAATGCTTTGCGTCGTTTCGCATCGTATCTTCATGTTCTTGTCCTTATTTCATGTACTATTTCAACAGCAACATAACATGCAATTGAGTGTTCACAAGTCATAAAAAGCATAAGTATACTTGCACCTCATTGAGCGCAAAAAAAATACTCAAAGCGTTTTAAAGTGGCGGTCTACCTTTTGTAACATCAAATGTTCTTTCTGTTTTTGTGCCTGTATCGCTATAGTTGAGAAACGGTTATCTCGTTCTAGTTAGGAACAAACTACTGGCTGCCGCTACATTCTCTCAGCGTTCCCACTCAGTCGCCTTGGGTAGATACTTTAGTCGTTGAGTACTGCAAAAAAAACGCCGCATGAGCAGCGGCGCTTTGTTGAGGAATTCCCTTTCCTACTTGTAGCTAAGTTCTGTCGCTTTGCCTTTGAAGATCCGGTATACCACAAAGGTGTAAAGCAATATCACCGGCATAACAATCATCACACCGTAGCCCACGATTATTAATGTCGCAGGTGAGGAGGCCGCTTGTTGTGCGGTCATCAACCCCGGCACAACTTCTGGGAAGAAGCTGTACGCAAGACCGAGAAAGCTCAACGCGAAAATGACGGTGACACCAAAGAAAGGCCAACGCACACCCAGATCATTCACCATTGGAACCTGACGCAAATAGCGATCAACTAGGAAGATGGTTGCCAATACAATTAACGGAACTGGGGCAAGCAACAAGATTTCTGGGAAGCTGAACCAACGCAAGGCAACTTGTTGATTTACAATTGGGTTTACAACGCTAACCACCAAGATTCCTAAGGCCGCTAACCAACCAGCACGGCGAGACCAACGGGCCGAGCGTATTTGCAAATCACCTTCCGTTTTTAGTACTAACCATGCGCCACCGATGTAAACGTACGCCGCTGCTACACAAAGTGCGCTTAACCAAGCAAAGCCAAATGCTTCGGTTGATTGTTCAAATCCCATGATGTAACGACCCACCATGTAACCCTGAGTTAGTGCGGTGATTAGCGAGCCAATTCTGAAGCACCAATCCCAATGAGGTTTATGATCCGAGTTCGCTTTGGCTCGGAAATCGAACGCCACGCCACGCATTATCAGTGCGATAAGCATTATGGCGGTCGGCATATAGAGCTCCGTTAAAATCAAACTGTGAGCGGTAGGAAAGGCAATCAACAAAATACCAACGGCTAACACCAACCACGTTTCGTTCGCGTCCCAGAAAGGGCCGATAGAGGCTATCATTCGGTCACGTTGCGCTTCATTATCACTTGGTAAAAGGATACCGACGCCAAGGTCGTAGCCGTCGAGCACAGCATACATAAAGACCGAGAAGCCAAGCAGCAGAAGATAAATTTCTGGTAGATAGTCGAGCATGATTAGGCCTCTTGTTGTGTCAGTGGGACTTCATGGGCTGCAATGTCTTTGCGCGCCAAATAGAATAGGGTATGGATGTACGCAACCAGCAATGCAGCATAAATGGCTAAGTACATAATGAGCGAAGTCATCACGCTACTGCTCGCAACCGTGGTGACGGCTTCTGATGTACGCAATACACCGCTGACCAACCAAGGCTGTCGGCCAATCTCAGTAACATACCAACCCGCCAATGTGGCTATCCAACCGGAGAACGTCATGGCTAATACCGTGTACAGGTAAGGTTTAGGTAACGCTTTTTTGCGTGCTAGCGTCACCGCGCCATACCAGCTAACCAGCAGCATAAGGACACCTACACCAACCATCACGCGGAAACCAAAGAACAGGGGCTTCACTGGTGGGTGGTCAGGCGCAAACTCGTTAAGTCCCTGGATTTCCCCGTCTAAGTCATGCGTAAGAATCAAACTCGCCAACTTAGGGATGCCCACTTCAAAATCATTGCTGCGAGTTTCTTCATTTGGCATCGCAAATAGTAGAAGAGGCGCGCCTTGCTCGGTCTCCCACACACCTTCCATCGCTGCAATTTTTGCAGGTTGATGTTCAAGCGTGTTTAACCCGTGAAGGTCACCGACAAAGATTTGTACCGGGATGAACCCAGCCGCCGCGAACAGCGCGACTTTTAGGCCAAGTTTGGCTGAGCGGTGATCTGACTTTTTCATTATTTGATAAGCCGAGATACCTGCAATCAAGAAGCTGGCAGTCAGCGCCGATGCTAATAGCGTGTGTAGAAGACGGTACGGTAAAGAAGGATTGAAAATGACTTCTTTCCAACTGGTCACATGAACAATGCCGTCAATCACTTCATAGCCACTTGGTGTGTGCATCCAGCTGTTAAGCACCAGAATCCAAAATGCGGACATACTTGTCCCAACAGCAACCAGAACGGTGGCGAGAGTATGAACCCATTCCGGTACTCGTCCTCGTCCAAAAAGCATTACACCCAGGAAGGTGGCTTCCATAAAGAAGGCGGTCATCACTTCGTATCCGAGCAATGGTCCAGCTACGTTTCCGACTCGTTCCATAAAGCCTGGCCAGTTGGTACCAAACTGGAAACTCATCGTAATGCCGGATACCACACCCAAGGCGAAAGTGAGAGCGAATATCTTGACCCAGAAGTAATAAACATCGAGCCATACGGGGGCCTGTGTGCGGTTATATCGCCACTTGAAAAACACCAACATCCATGCCAACGCGATGGTGATGGTCGGGAAGAGAATGTGAAAGCTGATATTGGCCGCGAACTGGATCCGCGACAGCATGAGGGTATCTAACATCTTGGTTCCTCAAAAACGTGCCATACTAAAAATCGTGTCTATCTGTAATTTAGTTACGAAAAGTCGGGCAGTTTGGATTCATGTATCGAGAAATACAGGTGATTCTGTTTTCTTCTAACCATGATTTATATCAACTAAGGGAAAGAAAGGAGTGTAGGAAATTGTCTCAAAATGCCACTAATAGTCGCGAGAAGTGAGTAAAAGAAAGCAAATGTAACTGAAGTAGCATGGATTAAGATTAGTTCGAATTATCCTTATGATGGTTTCGATAATCCTGAAATAAAATTACAAAAACAATATTTTTAGTAAGGAAAATTGCCTTGCCTTCACTTTGAACCTCCATACTATTTATACACTAGTCATGTCGAGATCATCTCAAACACAGCAAACTTACTGGCAGTTAAGGTGGGAAACTTTAGCTAATTGATAAACTTAAAATTGCACTGCTAATGACATGTGCATCATAAGTTCGTTAGCACTCGACCAGAAGTGCGATAGGCTACATTTTTATACTAGCGAACGATTTGGCTCTAGGTAATTCGGCTTTCACTAAATCAACAAGTCGACTGCGGACCATTTTCGATTCCTGATGAGTTTCAATCCAAACTGACACTTACTTTTCAGCAAGTGTGCTAGTGTCTTTCTTGTTATTTATTAAATAATTAATAAATGCCGATATGGTAAAGAGAGTTGTGGACAGCTATCTCGAGCAGTAGACTGACGCTAGCCAGAGAGTCTGACTTTGAGGGGGGCATTCTACATGAATCTTGGATTCTGCCACCGCAAAGCTGATATTGAATTTGATGGAGATGGATAATGAACGACAGTTGGGCTAATTTCTTTCCTTACTTTGCTGGAGCTTTTAAGCTTATTGTATTAGGGATAGGAGCCTACTTAGCCATTAAATAGCATTTTGACGAAGAGCGAAGGGTAAGAGAAGCGGAAGGTGTGGTGTTTGATAACCCAAGTCTCATGAAAAAGTTTGCGAAGACGCTAACTCTGCCATTCCTTTTGTGTCTTCTAGTTCTTCTTGTTATATATGCTACCAACTGGTTCCTGTACTGACGGCTTTATTGTTTGTTGTAGTAAAGTTGAATGCTGCCACCTCTGAGAGTCGAGCCGTAGTTGAAGTTAACGCCTATGCCGAAATTGTCCAACCAATCAAAGGGCTTTGGTGCATAAAATAGCCATCCTATAGAAGCTTCGTAGTAATGCGGACTTCCAAGTTCGTCGCTTAAATCATGCGAAAGGTCGACTCTTTTAATCCCAGTAAATAAAGCTTGCTCACCGTGATAAATATTGTAGTAACCGGTGATTTCATTAGATAGGTACCAACCTTTAGGGTTGCCTATATTGCCGTTATTTGCGCTTCCCCAGCTGTGCCCAATGAATGAATTCAATGTCGAACTGGCATGCCATTTCCCCCAACTTGTGGGAGACGTGTATTTGGCTTTAATGGATGGTTGAACTATTGCCGCCCATGCTGAAACGTTAACGGCACGGCCGTCTAGGATTCTTCCAATGATGGATGAAAGTTTATTATCGGTAGAGAATGAGTTTTTATAACGCATAAGGTGAGTCGTCGTTCTGGTGCTAAGGGTGACGTTTTCACTTGCTTTGTATAGATACCCATAACCAATCGATGCACCGTATGTCCTTTCCTTGAGAAGATCCTTACTTGTGCCGAATAGTTTGAGATCATTCTCTGTTTGTATCGTAAATGCCTTAAACGACAGCTCATGTAAGTCCTCGCTGCCCTCTATGTCAAAGTTAGTCGTGTAAGGGAGAACATATACGGATTTGCTTCGACGTTCATTGATTGACTCGTCAGTCCCGAACTCTGGGTTGGCGGTATCAAATAATGCATTCGGATCAAAGTCGCCAATACCAAACGCAATTGCGTCAGTGTCGGACAGCAACACCGCGATAGAAAAACGTTGTTGGAGAAGGTTGCTAATTTCCTTATCTAGTGGATCCGCTTGAGCAGTGTGAGGAAGAGAGAGTAGGAGAGCGAGCGAAACGACTCGCCACTCCACTGAGGCGAAGTTGGGTTGGAACATTTTGGCTCTTTCAAATGGTTCATGCATGGAGTTTTCGGACGTACCGGTACGCTAACATTAGTTTAATCGTTGAATGGTCGGTGTAACTTTGAGAAATCTATGTTTTCTCATATTGATATGAAAAAGTTCCTTAAACGAGTTTAGCTTCAATGTGTATGCTGCACCAGATTTGTTTAGCAACATCATTCTTTTCTGAAGATGTAGCAAGACTTTGTGACTAGGTTGCATTATTTTCTTTAATGTGTCTCTTGAGAGGAAAATAGCAAACTTTTTTATTGCCTTGGCGCTCAAGAAAATTTGAATCGTTCACTGTGCTACTGGTTAACTTCGAAAACTTGTAAGCATCCTGTCTGCCAACATCACGACTAACATCATCAAGGAGTACCCTTAAATACGTCAGATAAACAATGGTTTTTTTGAGCTTTAGAAGAAATGTTCGGACCTTTGCATATTCCGCGGTGGTGCTCAATCCAAGAACTGTGTTTTGTATGTGTCCTCAGTAAATCATTGAGTCGATCTATTCTTCAAAATGTGGTCCCTTTAAATTCACTTTCTGTTACATATTTTTCGTTTTGAAAGAGCATTTTAATTTGCATCTTTTGAAAAGATCTATTTGTTAAATTTTGTATAAAATCAACTAATTGTTGAAATTAGAACCCTTGTCAAAAAGTCATTAGATTTCATGTTGAATAGCCTCTTTTACCTAATGGTATACTCTATTTGTTTGATATAATTTCCGGCAGTTTGTATACCATAAATAAAGAGAGTCTATTCATGTTCCAGAACTTAACGATCAAGCAGAAGATAGTGATTCCGCTGTCATTGATTATTGGATTGTTTATTGTGAGCTCTGTATTAAACGTTATGACAAGTTGGAAGCAATCTGAATTGAGTGAGACACTCAACGAACAGATCGTGCCGAACTTATTAACGATTGAGGATGCTTATCGCGATCTTTACCAAGCAACATCTGCAATCCAAGGTGTTGCACTTTCTGATACTCAAAACGATATTGATCATCACATCGGTGAATACAAAGACAACGCCTACAAAGCACTGCCACGTATGGAACAAATGATTGAGCTATCACAAGCCGGTGTGATGCCTTCTACACATGGTAATGAAGTTCGAACGCTTGTCTCTTTGGGTGAAAAGTGGTTAGCAAGTTATGAGGCGATGCTACGTTTACCTCAATCTCAATGGCGTGGTTACTACAATGAGCACAAACATACCTTTGAAGACCAATTTATCGAGGTTAGAGCGCAGCTTAACGTTGTAAAAGATGCAATAGAAGAAAAGCAAAGCCAATTGAAGGACGAAATATCAGCGGCTGCAACAAGAGCAGAACTCATTCTTGAGGCTGGCATTGTGATTGTTATTTTTGCCGCTATCGCGATGGCTTTTTTGTTGTTACAAACGGTTGTGAAGCCTATCAATGATATTAAAAATGCGATGACAGAAATTGCGTCCGGTGAAGGTGATCTAAGTCAGCGAATCGATGTAAAAACACAAGACGAAATTGGCAATTTAGCAGACGCATTTAACCAGTTTGTGTCCAAAATTCAAATGACAGTCGCTCAGGTAATTGAAAGCTCAAATACCTTACGTAACGAAATGGCAAATCTTAGCTCGTTGACCACGACCATCGCGAACTCGACCGTTTCTCAGCAAAAAGATAGCGAGGCGGTAGCGGCGGCAGTGCATGAAATGCAAGTCACCAGCAGAAATGTAAGCGATAGCGCTAACGAAGCTGCGGTTGCGAGCCAAACAGCGAATGATGAACTTACCAATACCAATGTTATTTTGGATCAAACGGTTAGCTCAATTCGTAGCCTCGCAAGTGAAATCGAAAGCGCAAGCCACGTCATTAACACATTGGATCATGATGTGAGTAACATTGCGTCCGTACTGGATGTAATTCGTGGTATTGCCGAGCAAACAAACTTATTAGCGCTTAACGCAGCCATTGAAGCGGCTCGCGCTGGAGAGCAAGGGCGAGGCTTTGCTGTGGTAGCGGACGAGGTTCGTTCTTTAGCCAGTCGTACTCAACAGAGTACGGGAGAAATCCAAACCATGATTGAAAAGCTACAATCTGGTGCAGGACAAGCTGTAGAAGTGATGCGCGGTAGCCAAAATAGCAGTGATGAAACGATCAAGTCCGCTGGCCGAGCGAGTGAATCCCTTTCTGAAATCTTGAACGCGATTTCACGTATGAACGAGATGAATACACACATTGCAACGGCTGCGAGCCAGCAAAGTACAGTAAGTGACGAAGTAAATAGCAACGTACAAGGCATTGCAGACAGTAGCACTTCAATTGTGGAAATCGTAAACCAAGCGCAAGCTTCTTTAGCCATGTTGTCAGAGCAAACTCAACGTTTAGATCATCAGGTCAGTCAGTTCAAAGTATAAGCTTGAGAACAGCAATCTCACTGACGAAATAACCCGCTTCTTAGCGGGTTATTTTTTAGATAAGTGGCGAACCTGACTTGTGAAATTTCGACTATATTTACATTCCTTTCTCACTTTAGTTCGTATACCAGAGTGGGCAAATAACCCTAGACAGCGGTAACAAACTCTGTACAGCGTGATGATGCTTTTATCATCACTTTTGCTGCTTTTTAACCATTGCAATTGCACACAGGAAAATGTGATTTCCAACCCAAAATCTTCAAATTTGAGAACTTCATAACACCTTTACCATAAACGTTTTTCGTAAGCGTATAGAACTGTAAATTTTGTTGTATGTACAACACTGGGTATTTATCATCCTAATTAATTTGTTCTGGATATACATCCATTAGTCATTATTAAGTCATTCTAGAAGCTTTTAATAAGGAATCTTGAAGGCTTGTCGGTAGATAAGAGAGAAAAATTCATGAGACGTAAAACCACGCTATCTCTGCTGATTGCGTCGAGCCTTTTTGTGGTTGGATGTCAACCTAGCGAAGAAGGATCGAGCCAAGGTGGGGGGCCTGCGCCCGTAACCGAAGTAGAAGTGTTAACAGTGCAGCCAACGCGCCAAGCATTGACAGTAGAGTTGCCGGGTCGTAGCAGAGCATTCAAAGAAGCAGAAGTTCGTCCGCAAGTCACTGGCATTATTTCGGAGCGAAATTTTGTTGAAGGTGGCCTTGTTGAACAAGGACAGTCGCTATATCAAATTGATGATTCATCATTTCAGGCGGATTTGCTGAGCGCTGAAGCGGAATTAATTCGTGCGCAAGCTGCGGCAGAGTCGACCTATGCCACGGTGAAGCGTTACAGAACCTTGATCACCAAAAAATCCATCAGCCAACAAGACTTGGATGAAGCAGAAGCGGCATACAAAGAAGCGAAAGCGCAGGTCCTAGTCGCAAAAGCCAAGATCAACACAGCAAAAATCAACTTAGATTATACGCAAGTCAAAGCTCCGATTAGCGGGGTGATCGGTAAATCGAGTGTGACAGCGGGTGCGTTGGTTACGGCTAACCAAGCTGCCAAATTAGCGACCATTCAGCAGCTTGACCCTATCAATGTTGATATTGTGCAATCATCCGCGCAACTGCTGCGTTTGAAAGCATCACTCTCCCAAGGCCATATGCAAGAAGATGACTCTGCGCAAGTTACATTGATGCTTGAAGATGGCAGCACTTACGAACACAAAGGCACAATGAAATTTACTGAGGTCAATGTGAACGAAAGTACGGGCAGCGTGACGCTTCGTGCCGAATTCCCAAACCCTGACGGTTTGTTGCTACCTGGAATGTTTGTTCGTGCGACGGTCATTACTGGTGTCGACCCTGATGCGATTCTAATACCACAAAATACGGTATCTCGTGATGCGACAGGTAAAGCGACAGTGATGACGGTTAATGGCGAGAACAAAGTGGAAGCGAAACCAGTGAAGACTGCCGAAGCGATCAATAGCCAATGGCGCATTATTGATGGTTTGAACGCGGGTGATAAAGTCATTACCGCCGGTTTACAAAAGGTAGGGCCAGGCAGTTCGGTAACTATCCAAAACGGTGAACAGGAGTAATCATGGCACGATTTTTTATCGATCGTCCGGTATTTGCTTGGGTTCTCGCGATTCTAACGATGTTGGCGGGGGTAATGTCATTATTCAATTTACCCGTCTCGCAATACCCAACGATTTCACCGACGACGATCACCATCAGTGCTCGCTATCCAGGTGCATCAGCAAAAACCGTTGAAGACTCGGTAACGCAAGTTATCGAGCAAAACATGACGGGATTAGATTACCTTCGCTACCTATCATCGAGCAGTGATGCATTTGGTAATGCGACAATTACCCTGACGTTTGATAGCGAAGCTGATCCTGATATCGCGCAAGTACAGGTGCAGAACAAACTGCAATTGGCATTGACTTCATTGCCGATGGAGGTACAAAACCAAGGTATTGTCGTCAATAAATCCAATACGGCATTTCTCATGGTTGTCGCAGTTTATTCTGAAGATCCTGACTTTACAGAAAACGATATCGGCGACTTTGTTGTAACGAATATTCAAGACCCGATAAGTCGTGTAACTGGCGTAGGACAAGTGCAGGCGTTTGGTGCGCAGTATGCGATGCGAGTTTGGCTGGATCCATTTAAGCTTACGCAGTTCAACTTGACCGCAATCGATGTAGCGAACGCGATCAGTGAACAGAACGCGCAAGTTTCTTCAGGTCAACTGGGTGCGGCACCTGCGCAGGAAGGTCAGTTGTTGAATGCTACGATTTCTTCTGCAAGTCGTTTGAGCAGTGTAGAAGAGTTCCAAGACATCATTCTTAAGTCCGACGCCAGTGGTTCGAATGTTTATTTGAAAGATGTAGCTCGCGTTGAGCGTGGTGCAGAAAGTTATGATATTCGAGGCCAATATAATGGCTTCCCAGCGTCGGGGTTAGGTATTTCATTAGGTACTGGCGCAAACGCGCTTGAGACAGCCAATGCGGTAAAAGAGCGCTTAGAACAACTGAGTGCAACGTTCCCAGAAGGGTTGCAGATTGCGTACCCATTTGAAACAACGCCATTCGTCAAAGCCTCGATTCAAGAAGTGGTTAAAACGCTATTAGAAGCTATTCTTCTTGTGTTCTTAATCATGTACCTGTTCTTGCAGAACTTCCGTGCGACGATCATTCCAACGATCGCAGTGCCTGTCGTATTGCTCGGAACCTTCGCTATTTTGTACGCGACTGGATTTAGCGTAAACACGTTAACCATGTTCGCGATGGTTCTGGCTATCGGTTTGCTGGTGGATGATGCCATCGTTGTGGTAGAAAACGTCGAGCGTGTGATGCATGAAGATGGTTTAGAGCCCAAAGAAGCGACCAAAAAATCGATGGGACAGATTACTGGTGCCCTGATTGGTGTCGGTTTGACGCTTTCAGCGGTATTCGTCCCTATGGCGTTTATGTCTGGTTCTACCGGGGTTATTTACCGTCAGTTTTCAATAACTATTGTGGCGGCTATGACGCTTTCCGTTTTGGTTGCGATAATTCTGACTCCAGCATTGTGTGCTACGTTGCTGAAAAAAGGCGATGCTGAGCTTCTAGAGAAGAAAGGCTTCTTTGGCTGGTTTAACCGCAAGTTTGATGCGATGACAGCAGGCTATGAAACCGGCGTTGCCAAACTTCTAAAACGCACAGGTCGCATGTTGGTTGTATTTTTGGCAATGAGTGCAGGTGCTGGCTGGTTATTTATGAACCTTCCAACGTCATTTTTGCCAGATGAAGACCAAGGCACAGTATTCTCAATGGCTATTTTGCCGCCTAACTCAACACAAGAACAGACGGAAAAAACACTTGAGAAAATGCGTGACTTTTACCTAGTAGACGAAAAAGACAATGTAAAGTCTGTCTTCTCCGTTGCTGGATTTAGTTTCGCAGGCCAAGGCCAAAACATGGGGATGGCATTTATCGGTCTGAAAGATTGGTCTGAGCGTGAAGCGCCTGGCGCCGATGCCGCTTCCATTACTGGTCGAGCGATGGGGTACTTCTCTACCATTAAAGAAGCTTTGGTGTTTGCGTTCGCCCCTCCAGCGATTCAAGAGCTAGGTAACTCGACAGGTTTCGATTTCTATCTCCAAGACTCGTTGAATAAAGGGCACGATGCATTAGTTGCGGCTCAAGGGCAACTTCTGGGCATGGCAGCACAAACCCCGAAACTTGTCGGTGTTCGTCCAAACGGTCAGGCAGATGCGCCAATGTACAAAGTGAACATTGACCACGTCAAACTTCGTGCTTTGGATGTCAGTATCAATGACGTAAACCAAATCCTGTCAGCTGCATGGGGCGGGGCTTACATTAACGATTATATTGACCGCGGTCGTGTGAAGAAAGTGATGGTGCAAAGTGATGCGGAATACCGCATGCAGCCAAAAGACTTCGATTCATGGTACGTACGCAACGCTAAAGGAGAGATGGTGCCTTTCTCTGCTTTTGCGAGTGGCGAGTGGACCTATGGGTCTCCTCTTTTGCAGCGCTTTGATGGTTTGCCAGCAATGAATATTCAAGGCGGTGCAGCTCCTGGTGTAAGTACTGGTGAAGCCATGGAAGAAATTGAAGCAATGGTAGAAAAGCTACCGGAAGGCTTCACGGTGAACTGGAATGGTATTTCGTATGAAGAGCGCCTTTCCGGAAACCAAGCGCCAATGCTATATGCGCTATCTATCCTCGTCGTATTCTTAGTTCTTGCCGCTTTGTATGAAAGTTGGTCAGTACCTTTCGCCGTGGTGTTAGTTGTTCCTCTTGGTGTGCTTGGTGCTGTGCTTGCGGTAATGACGCGCAGTATGGATAACGATGTGTTCTTCCAGGTGAGCTTATTAACGACGGTCGGCTTGGCAACCAAAAACGCCATTCTGATTGTTGAGTTTGCAAAGGACTACTATGAGAAAGGCGCTGGGCTTATCGAAGCAACCTTACATGCTGTTCGCGTTCGTCTGCGCCCAATTATCATGACATCGCTTGCTTTTGGTTTGGGTGTGGTACCACTTGCTATCAGCTCAGGTGTGGGATCGGCAGGTCAAAACGCAGTGGGTACCGGCGTACTTGGTGGCATGATCAGTGCCACGATATTGGGTATATTCTTCGTCCCAATCTTCTTTGTAGTGGTTGAGCGATTGTTTGATCGACGTGCGAGAAAAGAGTCTGAGGCAGAGTTGTCTGAGACCAGCACTAAACCCACTCAGCAAAGCGAGTAGGACTTGGTTGTGTTAACTGAGTTATACTAGTGATAATAAACACAATAAAAGGGCGCTTCGGCGCTCTTTATTTTATGTTTTCACTTGGTGGTTACCGTCTATGACGCGAGCCTGAAAGACGGCGTGTTGTGTGCAGTATCAGCACAGCCTTTTCGGCCGAATGAAAGCCTAAAGAAGAAAAACGACGATGAAAGATCAGAAAATTTCCCCAATTTCCGTTTTGGATCAAAGTCCTATGTTTGTTTGTGGTGTGATGCAGCGCATGTACCGCAATCGTGCCCAAGCTGAGCTCTCTCGGCAAAATTTGATGACACTAGAAATGGCAAGTGCACTGGCCGCTTTAGAAGAATTTCAGCCTATGAGCCAGCAAGCGTTAGCTGATGCGGTTCGAACTGAGCGAAGTGTAGCAAAGCGGATGGTGGACAATCTGGAAAAGAGAGGGTTTGTTCAAGTTTCTAAAAGTAAATCGAATCAGCGCCTTAAAATGCTAAGCATGACAAAAGAGGGGGCAAATGCTTTAAAGCAAGTTCATCAAATCATGACGAATTTACAGAAAGAGTTTTTTTCTTGTTTGTCGGAATCTGAAGCGAGTGAATTTTTTCGTCTGGTAAGAAAGCTCACTTTTGCGAATCACGACCAGTAACTGACATCAATGCTGTTTAGCGTCTTTATTTTATCGCGGACCAATTATATTAAGCTGTAGAACTTAAGAAATAGGATGCCCAACGTACAGGTCACGGTAGAAAGCACCGTAGTGAGTGCGATGATATTTGCAGCTAACGTGGCATTGCCTCCCATGGAACGCGCCATGACATAGCTGGCAGCAGCGACTGGAGAGGCGTTCATAAAGAAAAGAATACCTAGCTCAATTCCTCGAAATCCTACTAAGTAAGCTCCCATGGTGATGATGACTGGCGCTACGATGAGCTTGTAACTGCTCGCAAACCAAGATGGACCTTTCTCTTTTCTCATCAAGCTAAAGTCAAGTGAGCCACCTGTACACAACAGCGCCAAAGGCAATGTCATTTTGGACAAGTAGTCTCCTGCGTCAATAACCACATTCGGTACTGGAATAGCGAGTAAATAAAAAGTCATTCCTAGAACAATGGAGATTATAAGCGGATTCCTAGTCAGTGTTCGGCCCATCATCTTTGCTGCTTGCGAGGCAGACGTTGCCCCCTTGGGCGATAAGCAAATGACCGCTTGGACGTTATAAATAAATGTGGTGACCGCGACATAGAGCGCTGCTAGCGCCACACCTTGAGAACCATACGCATTGGCAACGTAAGCGATACCAATAATACCTGTATTTGCTCGGAACCCACCTTGGATGAGAACGCCTTGGTCAGGCGATGCTTTGAACAGAAGTTTGACGGAAAGGTAGGTGAAAATGAAAAACGAAATACTAGCGATGACGCCGAAATTGACGAATCCACTTGCCGCGGAAAAGTCGTGTTCTGAAGCCACAATGCTGACAAATAACATTGCAGGCAAGGTAACTTGAAACACCAGTTTAGAGCCTACTTCGATAAAATTATCGTTGATTAGACCAAAGCGCTTAAAAAGAACGCCAAGTACCAACATCAAACAGATAGGTCCGGTTATCGACAAAGAGAATTGCAACTGATGTAAAACAGCTTCCATGTAAGTATCCGCAGCAAAAGAAAAAAGTGTTCCTGTTGCCTATTAAGCCACAAACCCGGAGGGTAGGACAGTAACGTGATGAAATTTTCTTCTGTTGTAGGTTCCGGAGTCATTTACACTCCAAGTTATGGACGAGGTCCCAATTTAACAAAGCGGTACTGGTCCTACGTGCGATATGTTGGTTAACTCGTTGTCGTGATGCATCCACATGCGTATTAGATGTGAGGGCTGGTCATCGTAGTTATGGATAGGAGTTCATCAATGAAAAGGAAACACAACAAAACTGTACTGTGTGCGTTTGTCTCTGGTTCGGTATTTGGTGCGGTTTTGGTCATTGCGATGTCTTTACCAATGTAATCCTATTAATTGGCTGTTGGAACACTCACACTAATTCAGTACAAAACAGATTGAGTTCTGCGGTATGTGCTGTTAGTTTAAAAAACATGAAAATACACGTTCGCCCTTCATTAACAACCTTCTCTTGGTGGCGCTCTAAATAGAGCGGCGCGGAATACTTACATTCTTAAGCTGCTGGATGGTAGCTAAGAGTGTTTGATCTTTTTATCTCCAGTAGCGATCTATTAAATACTTGGAGACAAATATGAATACCCATAAAAACACATCTCAGCGTGAAATTATACTTACCGGAGATCGAGCAACAGGTCCATTACACCTAGGGCACTATATTGGTTCATTGAAACAACGAGTCAAATTGCAAACGGAGCACGAGCAAACAATCTTGGTCGCGGACATGCAAGGGTTGACGGATAACGCGCATAATCCATCAAAGGTATCCTCTAATATTCTCAATGTCGTTGCAGATTATTTGGCTGTTGGTATCAACCCCGCTCAAACTACGATCACGTTGCAGTCTCAAATTCCAGCGTTAGCCGAGTTGACAATGTATTACAGTAATCTAGTTTCTATCGCACGATTAGAGCGAAACCCTACGGTTAAAAATGAGATTCAGAGTAAAGGTTTTGAACGCTCTATTCCCGCAGGCTTTTTAACGTATCCAATTTCTCAAGCTGCTGATATTACGGGGTTTCATGCGACGCTAGTACCAGTGGGTGATGACCAACTGCCAATGTTAGAGCAAACTAATGAAATCGTGAGAAAAATAAACCATCTGGGTGGAAAAGAGGTTCTTAGAGAATGCCGTCCATTACTTAGCGATGCACCTCGTTTGCCGAGTACTGACGGTAAAAATAAGATGTCTAAAAGCATGGGGAACGCAATCAACTTAGGGGCCTCCGAAAAGGAGATTTCCGCGGCAGTGAAATCTATGTATACCGATCCCAATCATCTGAAAATTGAGGACCCTGGCCAAGTCGAAGGGAATATTGTATTCATCTACCTCGATGCTTTTCATCCTGATAAAAATTATGTCGAACAGCTAAAAGACCATTATCGACGAGGTGGGTTAGGTGATGGTTTGACCAAGAAAGTGTTAGAAGAATGCTTACAAGAGATGCTTCGCCCTATTCGAGAAAAGCGCGCTATGTATTTGAATGATAAAGCGCAGCTGATTGATATTTTAAAACAAGGTAGTGAGCGTTCTCGCGAGAAAACCGAAAAAGTGCTATTTGATGTGAAAGATGTATTTGGTTTAAATTTATTCTGAATTAAAAGTAGAGAGTTGAACATAAGGCACGACGGCTGGTTAGCAACGTGCCTTTTTAAGTTCCCAGTCAGTCAAAGCGCATTATTAAGAAGAAAAAAATTCACGACGAAAATCCGCGACTTCTTGTTGGTAATAGCTTTGCCATTCCGGTTCTGACAAATGTGAATGGCTAGAGGCTCTTTGCGTTCTTAGTTTGGACTCAAGTTGCTGTAATGCTTGTTGATAATCTTTGACTCGTTTTTTTTGCTCTGTAATTTGCTGCTGACGAGCATGAATGTTTTTACTTTCTTCTTTCGTTAAGTAAGTTCGTTCTAGCTCTGCGATGAGCGCCAAGCGATCTGGTAGGCTTATACTATTAGGAATCAGGGTGACCGCACGCTCATATTTTTCCTGGTCGCTTGTTAGCCCGATCGCACCTGCATGTTCTTGCCAGTCAATGGTGAGTTGCTTGAAAGCTCGCAAAAAGTTATCTGGGCTTTGAGTGTCCAGCTTTTGGGCTTCTAAGTTGAAATCGTACAGCGCGAACTCATCCGCGAAAACAACATCAGCCAATTCTCCCCAGATGCTTCTTGCTTCGTTCTTCAGCTGTGCAATACGCGACGCCAGTGATTGTTGCTCATCAAATAACAAATTTCCTACACTCTCTTGCCATTGGCTGCTGAGCTGAGGGTAGTTCGCCAAAAGCTGGAATCGAGCTGAAGATAAATGCGCCTCAAACAAGGCGACCTGCTCTTCACAACTACGGTTCAACATACACTCTTGCCAAAACGTCTCAAGTTGGGCGACAAGTTTCCTGCCTTTGAGTTGAGTTAATCGCTCAGTCGTTATTTGAACTGTGGAAGGGAGCTTAGTTGTTTGTGGTGAAGTATCCGTATCGGGCACGATGCTATTTGTTTGTGGTGATGTACTTGAGACACTCTTATTTTTTGTCTTAGGGGAAGGAGAGGAAGCGAGCTCTTCTTTTTGAACATCGTGATTGAAAGTTAAAAATATCATGCCCGCCATAATGGCGGACATGATTATCAAAGCGATTTTCTTCATGGCTTGATTGTTGCGCTTACTGGGAAATGGTCAGAAAGGTTGTAGTGTTTCCATAAACTCTCTGCGGTTGTGCGCGGCACGTCTACACGGTTGTCATTGAATGATTTCACCCCGTATTCACTACTCACCATAACATAGTCAAGGTATTCCACGTTTTCGCCACCTGATAACGCTTCACCTGCAAAGTTATTGATACGGGGATCAAAGGTTGACTCCGTGTAACCAGAGTAGTGAGGTTCGATGGCGCTTAAGTTAGCGATCATTTGTTGGTAGTCACTAGGGAACTTTCTTTTGTTTACGTTAAAGTCGCCGCTGTATACCACAGTTTCGCTTGAAGGAATTTTAAGAGATTGGGCGAGTGCGCGGATTTGTTTGAACTGGCGCTGACGATACTCACGGGCGGTGTCTGTATCGAAAGATGCGGTATGGGTAGCAAACACATGGTAAGCCTGACCACCTTTAATTATTTCCGCATAATTTACGCCTTTATCGGCAAAGCAGTCTGTACCAGAGCAATCGGGAAAGACATATTGCGCTTCGTTCACGATAGGGTAGCGACTAACTATGATTACGCCACCATCATGAATATTAACGCCTTCTTTATCTAACATCTTTGTTTGGTAAGGATATTCCTTGGCTAACTCACGTAAGAATGCTTCACGGCCGCTGGCAAACACCTCTTGCAGCGCCAAAACATCGTAACCTTTTACATGTTGAGGAATCAGTTCGTAACGATCTCCAATGTGCGATGCAATAGCCGTCAACGCCCAGATGTTATAAGTCATCAACTTAAGGTTTTGTTCTTCGTTGTCGACAGACTCCGCTACCTTGCTTGGCGTGATGGTGTAGTAAAGATCATCATATCGAGCGGTACTGTCTGACTTAAATGCCAGTTCGGTTTCTCTCGCACCAAAAGCGTTAGTGTTGGCACGATGAATGTTACGATCATCTTTGAGTGATAACTCGACATCGGCTGCGGACAAGCCGTATTCAATGGTCGAATTGTACCAATGGCCTTCCATTATTTGATTGAGTGTTATGCTTTCACCTTCGGGGCTAGAAACCACCGTTTCAAAACGGTAAGTTTGATTTGATTTCACGCCCTCCCAGCGGTTGAAGCTTAATACAGATTTAGTTTCCCACGGACCAAGTACCTGCACATGTTGTTGCCACTCTTCTCCGTATTGAAGCAAATCACTGCCTTCATGTTTTACTTGAATAGTTAACGGTTGATCAGAGTTATTCGTTAGGTAAACGTCGGTATCTGCAATGCAGGGTAACGCTATCAAGCTACTTAATAAAAGGCTCCACTGCGAAAATTTCATCTTATTTTTCCATCATTTGAACTAGAGCAATCATTCTTGTTTATAAATGTTACTTGCACGTTAAATATGGATGACATCTAAGCCAGCGCTGAAAATTGTTATCAGAATGTGATCTTTATTCAATGGTTAGGATGGGGGTATTGAGTGTGTGGCCGTTGAAGCGGTGGAAAAATAATACCAACAGTCAACGAATTGCATTCACTGCAATCAAGCTGTCATCTTTGCTCTATAAGTTGTGCGGCGTCATTCATCTAGCCATATGGCTAGAACTCAAATTGATAGATGGAGCACCATGGCTAGAGCAGTAAATCCAACCGATGAAACCATCATTAAATTGTTACAAGAGCAAGGTCTGATTAGAAGTGAAGCAGAAGCGCGTTTAAAGAAAGAGGTGTACCGCTTGCAGCCTAATGAGATAGCAAAAGTAAAAAATTATGCCCAGCATTTTGGGATAAACGCGAAAGAAAAGCTCATCGATGAGATCTTGGATCTGCGCCGAGAAGCGCTCATGAAAAGATGTAGACACAATACGGAGCATACGAGCCTATCTCTAAAATAGCTTGTGATAAAACTATCAATTACTGGTCAAGATTTGATCTCTCAAGCCGATGTATATAAGAGCGTTCAATGATATCGAGCGCAAAAAACAGTGTGTTTTAGAGGTTAAGCTTTCACTTAAGTGAGAGGTTTGGAAAGGCTGCGGGGAGAAAGTGCATGCGTATTAAAGACTTAAGTGTCGTAAAGAAAATATCGGTTAGTTATTTAACCGTTTTTGCCGTGTTTGGTTTAGTGTCAGTAATGTTGGTGCAAGGTTTGTTAACACTGAATAAAGACATCTCAGTGTTAACAGATAAAAGTTTACCTTCTGTTGCGATTTTGAAAGGTATCCAAGTTGATATTACTAAAGTGCGTAAAGATGAGTTCTCTTTATTGCCAAACGCAAATCACCCCAAAATTGGTGAGTGGTTAAAAGGCCTCGACCAATGGCGTTCTGATGTGCAGGCTGGTATTGCAGAATACGAAAAGCTCGACCTTAATAAGCGTGAAACGCAGTCTTTTAGCGTTTTTAAAGAAACTTGGAATCAATACATCAAAGAAACGAAGACTTACAACGCACTGCTAAGCCAAGGTGATGCTGAAAGTGCAAATGATGTAATTTTATCAAGTTTCGATACCTACTCAAAAGCGTTGAGCAGCTTGGATGATACCCTCGCGTTGAACGATGAGTTGGTGAATTTGATTGGTGAAGAAGTACAAAGTGAAGCGGCATTAACACAATACAGCGCTGCTGTTGGTGCGCTCGTCGTCGCATTGGTCATGGTAATGTCTGCCATGTTGCTTTCTCGAGTCATTTGCGGGCCTGTTGATCGAGCATTGGAATTCGCTTCCAAAATCGCCAAGGGTCAATTGAATAATCAAATCGACGAAAGTGAATTGAGCAAAGACGAGTTAGGAACGTTGCTCAAAGAGCTTGTCGGTATGCAAACAAACTTACATTCGTTGGTTTCTGAGATTAATGACTCAACGATTCAGCTAACGGCAGCAGTAGAGGAAGTGAGTGCTATTTCTTCTCAGACCGCCTCTGGTATGCAAAATCAACAAATTGAACTTAGCTCGGTGGCTTCTGCGATGACAGAGATGCAAGCTGCTGTAAGTGAAGTGGCACAAAATACCGAAGTTGGCGCAACCTCTGCTTATTCGGCTGCGGAAGTGGCAAAGCAAGGAACGGCGACGTTACAACAAACTATCGCAGTAATTGAGCGTGTATCACATACGATCCAAGAATCAGATGAACTAGCACGTGAGCTTGAATCGAGCTCAAACAATATCAATGTGGTCGTCGATGTGATCCGCGGGATTGCCGAGCAAACAAACTTGTTAGCACTGAACGCCGCAATTGAAGCCGCTCGGGCTGGTGAACAAGGACGTGGGTTTGCTGTTGTGGCAGATGAGGTTCGTTCTCTGGCGCAACGCACTCAAGACTCCACTTCACAAATTGTGGAAATTGTTAATCAGCTACAAGAGAGCAGCAGTAAAATAGGGCATTCAAGCCGTGATTGTCAGGAGGGTATTTCTCAGTGTGTTGAGCAAGTTAATGATGCTGATAGCCAGATAAAAGAAATTGAACATTCTGTCGATAACATAGCGCAAATGAGCACACAAATCGCAACGGCGTGCAGTGAGCAGAATTCTGTATCCGAAGAGCTGAATCGCAGCGTGGAGCATATTAATAGTGCTTCAACAGAGATGGCTGAGGGAGCTTCACAAACGGCTGTGGCTTGTCAGCAGATTAGTAGCCTAGCGCACAACTTGAAAACTCGAATGGGTTCATTCCAGCTCTAGTTGTTGTGTTTCAGCTTTATTCCTAACCTCATTGCTACAATAAATAAGCCGGACGAAATGTCCGGCTTATTTATTCTCTGTCTATATAAGTTCAGAGTATGCTCAACCTTGGGAGAATATGCTCGCTAGGCTGGAATACCACTGTGAAACTTAAAATCTGTATCTGGCGTAGAAATTAAATCTGCCTCTATACGTCCAAAGTAGGCGATGCGCTCGCTGATATCTTTGCCTGCGATTTGCTCCGCTAATACAAGATAATCCTGGTAATGGCGTGCTTCTGAACGTAATAAAGAAATGTAGAACTTTGCGATATCGTCATCCATATGTGGTGCTAGTTTGGCAAAACGCTCACAAGATCGGGCTTCGATGTACGCACCAATGATGAGTTTATCGATCAGCGTTTCCGGCTCATGAGTCTTCATATGCGAAATCAGTCCTTTAGCATAGCGACTTGCTGGAATATTTTTATACTCAATTCCACGACTTTCCATGATCTCTAAAACTTGATAAAAGTGGTGTAACTCCTCTTTTATCAAAAGCACCATCTTATCGATCAAATCTTGGCTGTATGGTGAGTCGGACTTAGCCATGATTGACTTAGAAATATTGCTCTTGCCTTTTAAAGTTTCCAATGAGCCTACGTTACGGTAAGCAAAATCTTCGTAGGGCTTAAACCAGTCAAGTAGAGCATGTGAACTGGATTGGTCAACGGCATACTTACGAATTAAAAACATGGCAGATTGGCCAGCTTTTAGTTCGCACAGTAGGTGGTCTAACAAAATGGTTTGAAGGTTCTCTGGTTTCTTTGCTTCCTCTACCCATTCATCAGGTGTACTGCATCGCAGAAATTGGTTAATGGGAGCAAGAAGATCTTGATAGGCGTCTAGATTCATCATTTTAGTTTTAGTACTTCACATTTTTATTGGGCATATCCGTTGTCTTGCGGATAGAAAAAAGGCTGCAATTGCAGCCTTTTTTGACCTGAAGTGAATGTTACCACTTTTTCTTCTCGCCGAAGAGAGCTTCCATGTCATTGTCACGCTCTTTGTCAGCAATCTGCTGCATTTCGGCATCGCTTTTATCTTGGCGCTTTTTATCTAAGTCACCTAACATCTCTTCAAGCTTTTGTTTCGCTTGAATAGAATAAGGATCGCTCTTAGTGCTCAAAGCATCGATACCTTTACGCAGCAGTTGAAGCGCGGTGCCTGGTTGGCCACGAGCGATAGAGTCGTTTGCTCTTTTGATGACATTTTCAATGTTGATGCGAATTTGCATCGTTTCCAAGCGCGCATTTTCGGTGACGTAAGTCTGGGTATCCAATCGGCCTTTGTTGTGCTCGTTACGGATAGTGTCGCGAAGTCGTTTAACCAGCTTAAGCATGACGATAGCTTGTTTATCACTACTCGGCATCTTGAAAGTGGTACTCTCGCCAGTAGGACCATTCTCTTTTAGCTGCGTAATCTGCTGCTTCATATTTTCGATACGTTGAGCAAGTTGCTTGTTCTTCGGGTCCAGCTCATGCATGCTCTCTAGCGCGTCAAGAATACGATTGTTTAGACACAGCAACAGCTCTTTACTAAAAGGGATATGGTGCGCATGACCAATCAACTCTTCAGTACCATCTATCAAGGCTACATATCGCGCTGATTCCTGCCTTTTTGCGGTTTCAACTTTAACCTTATATTGCAACATAATGTTATAGCCTAGGATTAACACCAGTAGGATGGCTACCAAAGCGATTATTAAACCAATATTCATATCTTTGCGTCTGCTTTACTTTTCTGCGGCTAGCGTTAAAGAATACATGAATCTTATCTTACTCGGCACCTTATTTGTTTGATTATTTTGTCTCTCCCACGTTTTAGTTACTGATAGAAGTCACATCATAGAACTTCGGTCATTTATTGGCTCAACTTTGTGCATATTGTTTCTTGCTTGAAGATTATTAGTATGTGATTGAGGTATAAGTTAGAAATTGCTGTTCATTTCGATTTGAACGCGTTATAACTAATTATTATATCGCTCGCTTGAGTGGCCAATAAACTCTCTCATGAATAAGTAAGGGATTACGATGAAACTGCAGCAGCTGAAGTATATTGTTGAGGTTGTAAACCATAATCTGAATGTATCTGCAACGGCGGAAAGCTTATATACCTCTCAGCCAGGTATTAGTAAACAGGTTCGGTTGCTGGAAGATGAGTTAGGTATTCAGATTTTTGAACGTAGCGGTAAGCACTTAACGCAAGTGACGCCAGCTGGAGAAGAAATTGTACGTATCTCTCAAGAAATTCTCGCTCGTGTAGAAAGTATCAAAGCGGTGGCTGGAGAGCACACCCATCCAGAAATGGGGACGCTGAATATCACCACGACACATACGCAGGCTCGTTATGCACTGCCAGATGTCATCAAAGGTTTTACTTCTCGTTATCCAAAAGTGTCGTTACACATGCACCAAGGTACACCGTCACAAATGTCTGAGGCGATAGCTAAAGGCACTGCGAATTTTGCGATTGCGACAGAAGCTCTTCACTTATATCAAGATGCCATCATGCTGCCTTGTTATCACTGGAATCGTTCAATAGTTGTGCCTAAAGACCACCCACTAGCGAAGAAAGACAAAGTAACGATCAGTGATCTTGCCGCTTACCCATTAGTCACTTACGTGTTCGGTTTTACTGGTCGTTCAGAGCTGGATACAGCATTCAACCGCGAAGGTTTAACCCCGCGAGTGGTGTTCACGGCAACTGATGCAGACGTCATTAAAACTTACGTTCGTATGGGTATTGGTGTGGGTGTGATTGCAAGCATGGCTGTGGATGAAGAGCAGGACGGTGACTTGGTTGCAATAGATGCGAGCCATTTGTTTGGCGCGAGCACCACGAGCATCGGCTTCCGCCGTGGTACATTCTTACGCTCTTACATGTTCGATTTTATGGAGCGTTTTGCACCGCACTTAACGCGTCCAGTGGTTGAGCAGGCGATTTCGTTGAAGTCTAATGCAGAAATCGAAGAGATGTTTAAAGACATCGAGCTTCCGGTGAGATAACACTTCATTGATGTTTCGATTCCCTCTACAATGCGCTCGTTGTAGGGGGAGCTATGAAAACGCAATTTCAATTTATTAATGACTGCTTAATCGAAAACCAATCTTTGTGGCGATTCGAGCCTTTTAAAAGCAGCATTCACACATCATTACCTTGGCAGGAGCAACATCCTCGACTGTGCCAATGGCTAGCGTCTCTTACTCCCTCTCAAATCGAAGAATACAAAGCAGCACCAGAACTCGCGTTAAAAGCACTTAGTCCGTTTTTGCCTGAGCTTGAACAACTCGCAGAACTGACTCATTTAGAGCTTTTGTCGTTAAACGGCTTGGAACTCGCTCGTGGTTTAGATAACGGTATTCCGGGACGTAAGTTGGAGCAAATTAGCTCGATGGGTGAAGCTGCAATTCAACAACACTGTGGCGAAGAATGGCTAGAATGGTGCTCAGGTAAAGGTTACTTGGGGCGAATCCTGACCGCGCAAACCGATCAGCCTGTAACCAGCTTTGAATACCAACAAGCACTGTGCGATTCGGGACAACAAGCAGCCAATGAACATCATTGGAAGATGACGTTTATTCAAGGCGACGCGTTTGATAGCAAAGCGAAAGCCGTGTTTAAGCCAACGCAACACGCAGTAGCACTGCATGCATGCGGTGACCTTCACGTTCGTCTAATGCAGTACGGCAGTGAAAATGGGATTGCTGCGATGACCATATCACCTTGTTGTTACCACTTGATTCAGTCGGCACAATACCAGCCGATGTCGGAATCGGGCAGGGCTTCTTCTCTCTCATTGTCTAAGCAAGAACTGCGTATCCCATTACAACAAACGGTGACAGGAGGAGAGCGCGTGCGTCGTCATCGTCAGCAGGAAATGATGTTTCGTCTTGGGTTTGATTTGATCACGCGACAAGCTTTGGGAATGGCAGAGTATCAGCCTGTGCCGAGTATCCGTAAGTCGCAATTAAGTGATGGTTTTGAATCTTTATGTCGCTGGGCAGCGGAGCAAAAAGGCATTGTTCTTCCTCAAGAAATCGATTTCTCTCATTTTGAAAAGTTAAGCGAACAACGCTTCTGGCAAATGGAGAGAATGAGCTTAGTGCAACTTGTTTTTCAACGTCCGTTGGAGATCTGGCTCGCATTAGACAAAGTGCTTTATCTTGAAGAACGTGGTTACCGTGTTAGATTGTCAGAGTTTTGCCCTAAATCGGTCACGCCTAGAAATATTTTAATTTGTGCATATAAGATTTAGTTATTCTTTATAGCCAAACGCTCTATATGAAAAAGCCCACTTATGAGTGGGCTTTTGTAAACAAAACGTGACAAGTTATGTTTTATTTTGTCATTAATTAAACATAGCGATAGCTTGAGTTGGTTCAACGTATTCCAAGTCAAAGCTTTCTGCTACTTCTTTACACGTTACTTTTCCGTGAATAACGTTTAGACCTTCAAGGAAGCCTTTATCTTCTAGAAGTGCTTCGCGGTAGCCTTTATTTGCTAACTTCACGATGTATGGAAGTGTAGCGTTGTTGAGTGCAAATGTTGAAGTGCGAGCAACTGCGCCAGGCATATTTGCTACACAGTAGTGAACCACTTCATCAACGATGTAAGTTGGATCTGCGTGAGTTGTCGCGTGCGAAGTTTCGAAACAACCGCCTTGGTCAATTGCCACGTCAACCACTGCCGCACCAGGCTTCATCTTAGCAATGTGCTCTTTAGTGACCAGTTTAGGTGCTGCTGCGCCAGGAATTAGAACGGCACCGATAACAAGGTCCGCTTCTAGAACATGCTTCTCGATAGCGTCTTCAGTAGAATAAACCACTTTTGCGCGACCTTGGAATTCTTCGTCAAGCTTACGAAGTGTGTCTACGTTACGGTCTAGAATAGTGACGTCAGCGCGAAGGCCAACCGCCATACGAGCAGCGTTTGCACCAACAACGCCACCACCAACGATAACGACTTTTGCAGGTTCAACACCAGGTACGCCGCCTAGGAGTAGACCACGACCGCCGTGCGATTTTTCCAACGTTTGCGCGCCAGCTTGGATAGACATCCGACCTGCCACTTCTGACATTGGTGCTAACAGTGGCAAACGACCCATATTATCTGTTACAGTCTCATAGGCTATACAGACAGCTTTGCTCTTGATTAGCTCATCAGTTTGTGGAAAATCTGGTGCTAGGTGTAAATAAGTAAATAAAATTTGCCCTTCGCGGAGCATTGCTCTCTCTACTGCTTGGGGTTCTTTTACTTTTACAATCATGTCTGCTTGCGCAAATACGTCAGCAGCATGAGGGAGAATGGATGCGCCGACAGCGATGTAATCATCGTCTGAAAAACCAATGCCGGCACCTGCATTGGTCTCAACTAAAACTTGGTGACCATGTGAGATGAGTTCTCTCACGCTAGCTGGGATCATACCAACACGATATTCGTGATTCTTGATTTCCTTAGGTACGCCAATGATCATCCTGTATCCTCTTTCTATAATGGTTGTATTAACTGTTAGTAGGGTGTTATTGTCGAATTAATAACTAGTATAGTTATAGATTTGTAAAATTTGGCACCAAATATTAAAAAGTTGTAGTATATTTTTTTGCAAGGAAGTAATAAGGTGGAATAAAAAATGGCAGACAACTATAAAAAGCCGTCCAAGGAACTAGACCGTATCGACCGCAACATTCTTAATGAGCTGCAGAAAGACGGTCGTATTTCAAACGTTGAGCTTTCAAAACGTGTGGGACTTTCTCCAACGCCATGTTTGGAGCGTGTACGTCGCTTAGAGCGTCAGGGTTATATCACAGGGTATACTGCATTATTGAATCCGCAGTTCCTGGATGCATCACTATTAGTATTCGTTGAGATTACGCTAAACCGTGGTGCGCCGGATGTGTTTGAGCAGTTTAACTCAGCTGTTCAAAAGCTAGACGACATACAAGAGTGTCATCTTGTTTCAGGTGACTTTGACTATCTTCTTAAAACCCGTGTATCAGATATGGGTGCTTACCGCCGACTATTGGGCGATACGTTACTACGTCTACCTGGCGTAAATGACACTCGCACATACGTTGTTATGGAAGAAGTGAAACAATCTAACCAGCTTGTGATCAAAACTCGTTAATTTCTTGCAAAGAAAGCGGTATATGCTTCCGCTTTCGCCAGAGAGTAATTGGGTTTTTCTCCTTGATATGGTTAAATCAATTTACCGAGCGGCTTGATGCCGCTCGGAATGTTTTGCAATTTCCTATTTCATTTCCATATTCAAGTTGATTTATGTTCAAAGAGAACGCAAAGAAAGTCGAAACCATTATCAAAACCAGTGAAGAGCCCCAGTCTTCACGCTTAAATGGCTTCCAACGCTTAAAAGAGTGCTGCTTTATCGTTGGCGTTCTTAGCTCGGTATTGCTTGCGGTTGCACTATTTACCTTCAGTCCGGCCGATCCTTCTTGGTCCCAAACCGCATGGGGAGGGGATATCGATAATGCTGGTGGCCTTTTCGGCGCTTGGCTAGCCGATACTCTATTCTTCACATTTGGCTCTCTCGCTTACCCAATCCCTTTCTTGCTAGCGGCGGCTGCATGGGTGATTTGCCGTAAACGAGGAGAAGATGAGCCAATTGATTTCATGCTATGGGGTACAAGGCTGCTCGGTCTGGTCGTCCTTATTATGACCAGTTGCGGTCTTGCCGATATTAATTTTGATGACATTTGGTATTTTTCATCCGGAGGTGTGGTCGGGGATGTGTTGTCTAGCCTCGCTTTACCTACATTGAATGTACTCGGTACCACATTGGTATTGCTGTTCTTGTGGGGAGCGGGCTTTACGCTCTTCACTGGCATCTCATGGCTTAACATCGTGGAATGGCTTGGTGATCGTGCGTTAGCACTAATTGCCGCGCTTGCAAATAAGGCAAGAGGTTCAGAGCAGGAAGTTTTAGAACCTCAGCTTGATGAGTTTGTAGAAGACAAAGTCTCTACGCCTAAACATAATGTAGACCATGAAATTGATGATGAGTCGCTTCCTCATTTAACGGCGTACGATGTCGATGAACCGAAAGAGCCGGCGCCAGCGCATGAGTATCCTATTTATATGCCGCAAGCGAAACCTGATAAGCCTGCGGAACAGGCGATGGTAGAACCGACGCCACCACAACGCAAGGCTACGGTTAATGCTGCGCCAGTTTATTCTGAACCTGAGCCTCAAATACAACCTATCCATACGGTTAACACTGATAACGTTGATCCGCTCTTGGAACGCACCAAGCAACTGAATGTTACGATAGAAGAGCTTGAAGCAGCGGCGCAACAAGCAGATGACTGGGGAACTGAAGAACAGGCTGCCCCATCATTTGCAGACACTTATTCTTCCTATGTCGAGCAACATACAGCTACAGAAGAACCGATCAGTGTTGAACCAGATTATGCGGAGTACGAACAATTTGAAGCAGAGCAAGTACAGCAGCCAAGTATTGACCATCCTGTACATGAAGAGCCTGCAATTGATTCTGCTGTATTAGATAGCATCACGGCGCAAACGGAATCGAGCCAACATATTGAGCCTACGATCTCTGACTTTGATGTGTTAGATGATGAAGACGAAGTGGAGTCTCAGCCTGCGCAGCAAGTACAGCCAACAACGCCTCATCAGCAAGTTGCAACACCTTCAACAACATTTGAACCTGCACCTCAAAAAGTGGAGGTAGAAGAGGTCCAAGACAACGACCAAGACGTTACCGCATTCCAAGATATGGTTTCCAATGCGCAAGCCAAAGTCGCTGCAACACAGAACCCATTTTTGGTACAGAAAGAAGAAAACTTGCCAGTTCCGGAAGAGCCACTCCCAACGCTCGAGTTGCTTTATCATCCAGAAAAACGTGAAAACTTTATCGACCGTGATGCGTTAGAGCAGGTCGCTCGATTGGTAGAGAGCAAACTCGCTGACTACAAAATCAAAGCCGATGTGGTTGGTATTTATCCTGGTCCAGTGATCACTCGTTTTGAGCTTGATTTGGCGCCGGGGGTGAAAGTAAGTCGTATTTCTGGTCTTTCAACTGACTTAGCGCGTGCATTGTCTGCGATGGCGGTACGTGTCGTGGAAGTAATCCCTGGCAAGCCTTACATCGGTTTGGAACTGCCAAACATGAGTCGTCAGACGGTCTATTTATCTGATGTCATCAGTAGCCCTCAGTTTGAGCAAGCAACGTCACCAACAACGGTTGTGTTAGGCCAAGACATTGCGGGCGAAGCTGTGGTGGCCGATCTTGCGAAGATGCCTCACGTGTTAGTAGCAGGTACAACAGGTTCTGGTAAGTCGGTGGGTGTGAACGTGATGATTTTGAGCATGCTGTATAAAGCAGGTCCAGAAGATGTACGCTTCATCATGATTGACCCGAAAATGCTAGAGCTTTCTATTTATGAAGGTATCCCTCATCTTCTTTCTGAAGTTGTGACTGATATGAAAGACGCATCAAATGCTCTACGTTGGTGTGTGGGCGAGATGGAACGTCGTTACAAATTGATGTCGGCATTAGGTGTACGTAATGTGAAGGGCTTCAACGAAAAATTGAAGATGGCAGCAGAAGCGGGCCACCCAATCCATGACCCGTTCTGGCAGGAAGGCGACAGCATGGATACTGAACCGCCATTGCTAGAAAAGCTGCCTTACATCGTCGTTGTTGTTGACGAATTTGCTGACCTAATGATGGTGGTAGGTAAGAAAGTTGAAGAACTGATTGCTCGCTTGGCGCAAAAAGCGCGTGCGGCAGGTATTCACTTAATTCTTGCGACTCAGCGTCCATCGGTTGATGTTATTACCGGTCTAATTAAAGCGAACATTCCAACTCGTGTTGCGTTTACGGTATCGACTAAAACGGACTCTCGTACAATCCTAGATCAAGGCGGCGCAGAATCACTACTTGGTATGGGTGATATGTTGTATCTACCGCCGGGATCAAGTCATACAACTCGTGTTCACGGTGCATTTGCATCAGATGATGATGTTCATGCTGTTGTAAACAACTGGAAAGCGCGTGGTAAACCGAACTACATTGAAGAGATCATCAGTGGAGATCAAACTCCAGAAAGTCTATTGCCAGGTGAGCAAATGGAAGCGGATGAAGATGTAGACCCGCTCTTCGATCAAGTTGTTGAGCACGTGGTTCAATCACGTCGAGGTTCGGTTTCCGGTGTTCAGCGCCGATTTAAGATAGGTTACAACCGTGCCGCCCGTATTGTAGAGCAGCTTGAAGCGCAGGGCATCGTAAGTGCTCCGGGTCATAACGGTAACCGTGAAGTACTGGCACCTGCGCCACCAAAAGATTAATGAACTTGTTTTACTCACCTCAGTCCAACTGAGGTGAGTGGTTCTAATAATAGGTATCTGAATGAAAAAACTATTTTCAGCGAAACTTTTCTCTGCGCTTGTTTTAAGCTTTTCCCTCTTTTCTACCGCACACGCAGCATCTCCTAAAGATGAATTAAACAAACGCCTTTCTATGAATGATGGCTTTAGTGCGGATTTCTCTCAGCAGGTTATCAGCCCTGAAGGCGAAACGGTGATGGAAGGAGAAGGTACGGTTGAAATCGCTCGCCCAAGCCTGTTCCGTTGGAGTACAACATTTCCTGATGAGAACCTATTGGTCTCTGACGGTAAGACATTGTGGTACTACAGCCCATTCATCGAGCAAGTGAGCATCTACTGGCAAGAGCAAGCAACAGAGCAAACGCCATTTGTTTTGCTAACGCGTAACCGAGCAAGTGATTGGAATAACTACAAAATATCTCAAAAAGGTGACCAGTTTACTCTCATTCCTACCGCAGTAGACTCCACACAAGGTCAATTCCAGATTAATATTGATGCCAAAGGTGTGGTGAAAGGCTTCAATGTGGTTGAGCAAGACGGCCAAAAAGGTTTGTTCACCTTTAACAACGTGAAGCTGGGTAAACCAAAAGCAGACAGATTCACATTCACAATTCCAAAAGGTGTGGAAGTGGATGACCAAAGGAATTAATTGGTAGTGAGTAATTACACATTAGATTTCTCGGGGGACGAAGATTTTCGTCCCCTTGCTGCTCGTATGAGACCGGAAACGATCGAGCAATATATTGGACAGCAGCACATTTTAGGCCCTGGTAAGCCACTGCGCCGTGCGCTAGAGGCGGGCCACATTCACTCTATGATCCTTTGGGGACCACCAGGCACAGGCAAAACGACATTAGCGGAAGTGGCTGCAAACTACGCCAATGCTGAAGTAGAGCGTGTGTCTGCCGTAACGTCTGGTGTGAAAGAAATCCGTGCTGCAATCGAGAAAGCACGTGAGAACAAAATGGCGGGCCGCCGCACCATCTTATTTGTGGATGAGGTGCATCGCTTCAACAAATCTCAACAAGACGCTTTTTTGCCGCATATCGAAGATGGCACGGTTACCTTTATTGGTGCGACGACAGAAAACCCATCGTTTGAGTTAAACAACGCATTGCTGTCACGTGCACGTGTCTACAAGCTAACGTCTCTCGATAAAGATGAAATCTCACTGGCGCTGAATCAAGCGATCAGTGACAAAGAGCGTGGCTTGGGCAATACACCCGCACACTTCGCTGATAACGTATTAGACCGCCTAGCAGAACTGGTCAACGGTGATGCACGCATGTCTCTCAATTATCTTGAGCTGCTCTACGACATGGCAGAAGACAATGCGCAAGGTGAAAAAGAGATCACGCTTAAGTTGCTTGCGGAAGTAGCAGGGGAGAAAGTCTCTCGCTTTGATAACAAAGGTGATATCTGGTACGACTTAATCTCTGCGGTCCACAAATCCATTCGTGGTTCAAACCCGGATGCGGCGCTTTACTGGGCTGCACGTATGATTGCAGCGGGATGTGATCCTCTTTACATTGCCCGTCGATTACTTGCGATAGCATCGGAAGATGTCGGCAATGCGGACCCTAGAGCCATGCAAGTGGCACTCTCCGCGTGGGACTGTTTTACGCGCGTTGGTCCAGCAGAAGGTGAACGTGCGATTGCACAGGCGATCGTGTACTTAGCGTGTGCGCCAAAAAGTAATGCGGTATACGTGGCGTGGAAACAAGCGCTCACGGACGCTCATAACTTACCTGAATATGAAGTGCCGCATCACCTTCGAAATGCACCAACCAGTTTGATGAAAGACATGGGTTACGGTGCAGAGTATCGTTATGCTCACGATGAGCCTGGCGCTTACGCTGCGGGTGAGCAATATTTGCCACCTGAAATGGGCGATCGTAGGTACTATCAGCCTACAAATCGTGGTCTAGAGACCAAAATCGGCGAAAAGTTAGATTACTTGGCTACTTTAGACGCAAATAGCCCACAAAAGCGCTATGAAAAGTAGGCGTTTTTGGATACATTTGTGCAGTAAATTTTTTTAACGCGTACGCTTGGAAAGTGCGCGTGATTTCACAACAAAAAGCATAGGATTAACAATGCTGGATTCTAAATTACTTCGTACAGAGCTGGATGAAACAGCTGCTAAACTGGCGCGTCGTGGCTTTAAGCTAGACGTAGATACTATTCGTAAACTTGAAGAACAACGTAAGTCCATTCAAGTAGAAGTAGAAAATTTACAATCCACGCGTAACTCCATCTCCAAGCAAATCGGCCAAAAAATGGCGGCTGGCGACAAAGAAGGCGCAGAAGAGATCAAGAAACAAATCGGTACGCTAGGTAGCGATCTTGATGCGAAGAAAGTTGAACTTGAGCAAGTAATGGCTCAACTAGACGAATTCACGCTTTCTGTACCAAACATCCCAGCAGACGAAGTGCCAGATGGCAAAGATGAAAACGACAACGTTGAAATCTCTCGTTGGGGTGAGCCAAAGTCTTACGACTTCGAACTGAAAGATCACGTTGACCTAGGCGAAATGGGCGACGGTCTAGACTTCGCAAGTGCAGTTAAGATCACTGGCGCACGTTTCATCGTGATGAAAGGCCAATTCGCTCGTCTACACCGTGCAATCGCTCAGTTTATGCTAGATCTTCACACTGAAGAGCACGGCTACACAGAAATGTACGTACCTTACCTAGTAAACTCTGACAGCCTATTCGGTACTGGTCAGCTTCCTAAGTTCGGTAAAGACCTTTTCCACACAGAGCCTCTAGCGGAAAAAGTAAACGACGAAGAGCCACGTAAACTGTCTCTAATCCCTACTGCTGAAGTACCTGTAACGAACCTAGTTCGTGACACGATTTCTGACGAAGCGGATCTACCAATTAAGATGACAGCTCACACGCCATGTTTCCGTTCAGAAGCGGGTTCTTACGGTCGTGACACTCGTGGTCTGATTCGTATGCACCAGTTCGACAAAGTTGAGCTAGTACAAATCACTAAGCCAGAAGATTCAATGAACGCACTAGAAGAGCTAACAGGTCACGCTGAGAAAGTTCTACAACTTCTAGAGCTTCCTTACCGTAAAGTGGTTCTATGTACAGGAGACATGGGCTTCGGCGCTCGTAAGACTTACGACCTAGAAGTGTGGGTTCCTGCTCAAGAAACTTACCGTGAAATCTCTTCATGTTCTAACATGTGGGACTTCCAAGCTCGTCGTATGCAAGCGCGTTTCCGTCGTAAAGGCGAGAAGAAACCTGAGCTTGTACACACGCTAAACGGTTCTGGTCTTGCTGTAGGTCGTACAATGGTTGCTATCCTAGAAAACAACCAAGAAGCAGACGGTCGCATTGCAATCCCTACAGCACTTCAGAAGTACATGGCGGGCGCAACGCACATCGGTTAATTCATTAACCACTAGAACACCAAAACCCAGCCTTAGTGCTGGGTTTTTTGGTATCTGCGTCGAGTGAAAATACGTTGTTATGTAATTAGCACACGCATTAGTGACGAGCTCGCCCAGAATCTGGCAGTAGGAGATAAATGATATTTTTCTAAGCGGTTTTTCACGTGACAAGCTAACGTCCTAATTTGTCTTTGTTGTTAAACGTTATGCCAGTAAATCATCTTTTATTACGTGTTATTTTTGCGCTTACCTTGCTTGTTTTCGGGAGGGTTATCGCAAGTGAACTTATTCAACCTCAATACTTAGATAGTGAGCGAACCGAACGCTTTTTTGCGCGCGAATTAGCACAACCATCCAAAGAAAGTATGCAGCTGCGTAATTCACTCGACTGGGGATATGGGCTTGAGTTGGCAAATGCGTCTGGCGATACGAAATCGGTGTCTAATTGCAAAGACTTAGCGATTGCAAATTCTGCGGGTTTTACTGCGGCTAAAGCTTATGAATACGGCGTGTTTAAAGCGTATTTAACTCAGTGTCAAACATGGAGTGAGATGGCAAAGTTAGCAGCCTCCAAGCGCTCATATATATCGAAATTTAAGTTAGATGATAGCTTTCCTAGTTTGGCTCCAAGTGCGCTTGCTTTTGTTATTTCTAACGAAAGTGCGGAGAAAGCAAAAGCACTATCAACGTGGGATGAAGCAGACCTTATCCAAAGAACTCATGTCTCCAGTGAAGTGAGAGCAGAGTACTTCGACGCGACCGATGGCTTTCAAGTCGTTACGATTGTAGAAAAAGGTGATTACAATGCTGACGGCATCGAGGATATCGTTATTGAGAAAGAGAATAGTGTACTCAGTGGCTCGTACTCATCTTCACACGGATATGTATTAACCCGTATGTCTGAACAAGCCCTATTTACAGTGTTGGCTAAATGGTAATGAAACGATTGGCGGTCACTTGGGGTTTAAGTGTTGCTATGATGAGCACGTTTGCCGTTGCTAGCACCTCGCCCAGAAAAGTCTTTGAATGTTCAGTAAACCAAGCTATGAACTTTAGTATTTCGATAGAGCAAGGCAAAGGCGAGCTTATCGTTAATAAGTCCATTGTGAATCAAAGCCCCGTTTTACCGCGCATTAAGCCTAAAGATTATCATGTCAAACATTACCATCGAGCGTTGGTAGATGAGAAGTCACTGGAATTTAGTATTGGTGAGCGCGTCATATTAGTCAGTGAATACTTTAGCGAGGAGTTCGATGAGGTTGAGAAGATACTCAGTGTTACTTTGAGAGGGCCTGAGCAAACGCAGTATTTTGAATGCGAGGAAGGGAGTATGAGTAACCTTGCATTGCTTTTCCATGAGAGTGCCGAATAATCGATTGCAGAGTAATTATTACCAAAGCGTAATAGTGTTTTCTTATTTACCCTAATTATCTTGTTATTTGTAATCGATATAATCATCCACCTTACCACGGTAAGTAGATTTTCTCATTCAAGTAACGAGGAGGGCTTATGGCCGTAGGGTGGGCAAATGACGATAGCGTCAGCCAACAAATTCAAAACACAATAGACGACGAGATTTCCCGTGTTCGTGGCAGTATCACAAGGGGTGAAAGCGCCCATTATTGCGATGAGTGTGGTGATGAGATCCCAAAAGCACGTCGTTTTGCTATGAAAGGCGTTCGTTTGTGTATCGAATGTCAGTCAACAATCGAGTTGGTGTCTCAACGCCAAGCATTGTTCAATAGACGAGCGAGTAAAGACAGTCAACTCCGATAACTTTACTGCTCTAATAAATAACGAGACGGTTTGAGTCTCATACTCAAACCGTTTTCGTATTGAATTGAACTATGAAGCGAAGCAGTCTTTACGTTGTAACGCAGCATCAATCGCATTCACTAACTTTTCAATATCTTCTGGCTTGCTGATGAACGGCGGCATCATATAAATCAGTTTGCCAAATGGACGAATCCAAACTCCGTGTTCAACAAACAAGGCTTGGATGGTTTCCATATTCACAGGGCGATACGTCTCCACGACGCCAATGGCACCTAACCAACGGGTGTTTTTTACCAATTCGTGTTCTTCAAGTTTTGGCAGTAACTCAGAAAACAACGCTTCGATTTGTTGGGTTTGCTGTTGCCAGTTACCTTGTTCAATCAATTCCAAACTTGCAGTGGCAACAGCACAGGCGAGTGGATTCCCCATAAAGGTTGGACCGTGCATAAAACAACCAGCATCACCACCACAAACAGTATCCGCAACATGTTTGCTCGCGAGGGTCGCAGAGAGGGTCATGTAGCCGCCAGTAAGTGCTTTCCCAACACACAGAATGTCTGGTTGAATATCTGCATGTTCGCAGGCAAACAATTTGCCTGTGCGTCCAAAACCGGTAGCGATCTCATCTGCAATCAATAACAAACCGTATTTGTCGCAAAGCCTACGCACGCCTCTAAGAAATTCTGGATGGTAGATGCGCATGCCGCCTGCGCCTTGAACGATAGGCTCTAGGATCACCGCAGCAAGTTCTTTATGGTGAGTCTCAATCTTGTGCTCGAAGTCAGTAAGGTCTTCTGGCTTCCATTCATCCCAATAACCACAAGTTGGTGACTCCGCAAAGATATGCTCAGGCAAAAAGCCTTTGTAAAGAGAGTGCATTGAGTTATCAGGATCGGTAACCGACATCGCCGCAAAGGTGTCGCCGTGATAACCGTGTCGCAAAGTAAGAAACTTCGGTCGGCGTTCGCCTTTTGCATGCCAATATTGCAGTGCCATTTTTAAGCTGACTTCTACGGCAACGGAGCCCGAATCGGCAAGGAATACATGTTCAAGATTACTTGGGGCTAGGGATAGCAACTTCTTACACAAACTGATTGCTGGCTGGTGGGTAATCCCGCCAAACATCACGTGAGAGACCTGATCGATTTGCTGGTGAGCGGCTTGATTTAAGTGCGGATGGTTATAGCCGTGGATCGCCGACCACCAAGAAGACATGCCATCGACAAGCTCAGTACCGTCTTCCAATTTAATGTGAACACCACTTGCTGATGCCACTGGGTAGCAGGTCAGAGGTGTCAATGTCGAAGTGTAAGGATGCCAGATATGCTGGCGGTCGAAGGCGAGATCCATGTGCGATTCCAATAACAGTTAAGATTAAAAAATAAACAGATGTAAACTTTATTATTTTGTGTTGTGTTGACAGTTTATCGAGACTCAGTAGACTGTCAACACAACAACAAAAGTGACTAAAGGAATACACGTGGAAGTTCGTCATAACTGGACGCATGCTGAAGTGCGCGATCTCATGGAAAAACCATTCATGGATCTCCTATTCGAAGCGCAGCTTGTACATCGTCAATATCAACAAACCAACCATGTTCAAGTAAGCACGCTTCTGTCGATTAAGACAGGTGCTTGTCCAGAAGATTGTAAGTACTGTCCTCAGAGTGCTCGTTACACCACAGACATCGAGAAAGAGCGTCTGATGGAAGTAGAACGCGTACTCGATGCTGCGCAAAAAGCCAAAAATGCTGGTTCTACTCGATTCTGTATGGGCGCAGCATGGAAAAATCCAAAAGAGCGTGACATGCCGCATTTGACCGACATGATCAAAGGCGTGAAGAGCATGGGTTTAGAAACGTGTATGACATTAGGCATGTTGACGCCAGATCAAGCAAAACAACTGGCAACCGCAGGTTTGGATTACTACAACCACAACCTAGATACGTCTCCTGAATTTTACGGCAACATCATTACCACACGTACTTATCAAGACCGTTTAGATACTTTGTCTCATGTTCGTGATGCTGGCATGAAGATCTGTTCCGGTGGCATCATCGGTATGGGTGAAAGTGCTAACGACCGAGCAGGTTTGTTGGTTGAATTGGCTAACTTGCCGGTACACCCTGAAAGCGTTCCAATCAACATGCTCGTGAAGGTAAAGGGGACACCACTGGAAGAAGTGGATGATGTTGAGCCTTTCGATTTCATTCGCCTGATTGCGATTGCACGAATCATGATGCCTCAATCAGCCGTTCGTTTATCCGCTGGCCGTGAAAACATGAACGAACAAATGCAAGCGCTGTGTTTTATGGCGGGTGCAAACTCCGTCTTCTACGGCTGCAAGCTTCTGACAACGCCAAACCCTTCTGAAGACAAAGACATGATGCTGTTCAATAAGCTCGGCATTAACAGTCAAGAGGTGTCTCAAAAGCCTGATGAAATCGAAGAAAACGAGTTACTCGATCGCGTCGTAGAGCGCGTTGCTGCCCGTCCGACAAAAGACGACCTTTTCTACGATGCCAGCGTTTAAATCTCGTATCGAGTCCGCCCTTGCTGAGCGTAAAACGCAAGGGTTGAATCGTTCTATGAATGTGGTGTTTGCCGGTAACCAGTCCGTTTTGGAACACGAAGGCAGACGCTACATCAACTTCTCAAGTAATGATTATTTGGGCTTAGCCAATGACCAAGCGCTTGTTCGGGCTTGGCAGCAAGGTTTAAGCGTATACGGCAGTGGCAGTGGAGCATCGCCAATGGTCACTGGCTTTAGTGCAGCACACAGCAATTTAGAAGCCGCACTAACTGAATGGTTGGGCTACGACAGAGCAATTCTGTTTGGTTCTGGATTCAGTGCTAATCAAGCCTTGTTGTTCACCTTGTTAGAAAAGTCAGATGTATTGATCCAAGACCGTTTGAATCATGCTTCATTGATGGAAGCGGGGGCGTTGTCACCAGCTAAGATGAAGCGTTTCAAGCACAATGACATCGAGCATCTAAAATCGCTGTTGAATAGCGAAGGCAACCATCTAGTTGTGACTGAAGGAGTATTCAGCATGGACGGTGACTGTGCGCCGCTCAGCGATATAGCTGAAGTCACTCGCAGTCATGATGCTTGGTTTGCTGTCGATGACGCTCATGGTATTGGCGTTCTTGGTCAATCCGGTGGTGGCTCTTGCGAGCTTGCCGCGGTTAAGCCTGAGTTATTGGTCGTTACCTTCGGTAAAGCGTTTGGTATGTCTGGCGCGGCTATTTTATGTGACCACGCAACGGGGGACTTTTTAACTCAGTTTGCTCGTCACCATGTGTATTCCACGGCGATACCACCAGCACAAGCGTATGCGTTGACTCATGCAGTCTCGATGGTTCAAGAGCAGTCTTGGCGACGTGAAAAGCTCTCTGAGCTTAGTGAAGTGTATCGAGATAGTCTTAGCGACCTTGAGGGGTTTGTTGAGACTCAAACTTCGATTAAGCCCTTTTTGATTGGTGAATCTGAATTGGCTTTGCGAGTAGCAGGTGCTTGTCGCCAAAACGGTATTTGGGTTACCGCTATTCGACCACCGACGGTGCCTAAAGGGACGTCTCGTCTTCGAATCACACTCACTGCCAATCACACCAACGAACAAGTTAAAACGCTTTCAATGGCATTGAAGCAAGCATTAGGAGCGCTGTAATGGATAATGCAACTACCGCATTAGCGCAAACGCTCGCGTTAGAGAGTTTCCATCAAGATAAAGACGCGATTGCCTCTTCGTTTGGTAAAGCAGCAGAAACGTACGACAAACACGCGGCTTTTCAACGTGATGTCGGGCATCAGCTGCTTGATAAACTTCCTGAAAACTTGACGGGAAAACGTGTGTTGGATTTAGGTTGTGGCACGGGTTATTTCTCCCAACTACTTCAACAACGTGGTGCGGAAGTAGTCTGTGGCGATATCTCTCAAGCCATGTTAGATAAAGCAGAGCAGCGTTGTGGTGCAGTACGAATGCATTACCAAGTTGCTGATGCTGAAAACTTACCATTTGACGATGATAGCTTCGATTACGTGTTTTCAAGTTTAGCGCTGCAATGGTGTACAGATTTAAGTTACCCACTAAAAGAAGTGCGCCGCGTGCTAAAAAATGGTGGGAAAGCGTGGTTCTCTACACTGGTTGATGGATCACTGTATGAGCTGCGTGCATCATGGGAAAAAATTGATGCATATCAACACGTCAATAACTTTCTAACGCTCAATCAGGTAAAAATTGCGTTAGCGCAATCTCGATGTGACAGCCATCAACTAGACTTGACCACCATCACAGTTTGGTACGACTCTGCATTTTCAGTTATGCGTGACCTCAAAGGTATAGGTGCAAATCACGTAAGCGGGCGCTCACACGGTTTAACTAGTCGCGAGACTTTGTTAAAAGTTGAGCATGCGTACCAAGCGTTTAAAAACGATCAAGGTCTTCTACCTGCAAGTTATCAGGTTTGTTTTGGAGTAATACATCTATGATTGATGCTTTTTTTATTGCTGGTACGGATACTGATGTTGGAAAGACGGTAGCGTCTAAAGCCATTTTGCAAGCGATCGCAGCAAAAGGACTAAACACTATTGGTTATAAGCCAGTGGCAGCAGGGAGTGACAAGACTGAAGCGGGATGGCGTAACTCTGATGCTTTACACTTACAAGACGCCGCAACACTCGATGTGGCCTATGATGATGTGAACCCATACGCTTTAGAGTTGCCTGCTTCTCCCCACATTGCAGCGAAGCATGAACATGTCGAAATAAGTTACGATGTTCTGAGTCAAAAACTGGCTCAACATAAGCAGCAAGCCGATGTTGTTCTCGTTGAAGGTGCTGGAGGTTGGCGTGTGCCAGTATCCGATACGGACTGTTTATCTACATGGGTAAAAGAAGAGCAGTTACCTGTTGTACTGGTGGTTGGCATTAAATTAGGCTGTTTGAGCCACGCTTTACTCACAGCGGAGAGTATTAAAGCGGATGGTTTGAATCTTGTTGGCTGGGTGGCAAACCGCGTCAACCCAGGCACAGAGCACTACGCTGACATTATCGAGATGCTAGAAGCACGTATCGATGCACCTAAGCTTGGGGAAATTCCATATATTCCAAGTGCTAAACGCAAAGAGCTAGGCAAGTACATTAATGTAGAGCCGTTGCTAAACACTGACTAATGGTGTTTAGGATAAAAGACTAAAAAACCCAAAGGGCTGCGCAATGCAGCCCTTTCTTGTTGGTGTAACCTAAAAAGTCAGATTACTTATCTTGGCTGAGCCCCATCAATGCTTGTTGTGTTTCTGCAACACGCTGAGACATATGATGATCGGTTGAAATACCAAGTTGTTGCTTTGCCTCGTCCTCTGAGATGCCTAGGTGACAACGTAGTAAATCAATAGCCATTTGATAGTCGTTAGTTTCTACCATGGTTTTTCCCTCAATACATGGAGTTTTTGAACTCACCCAATGCACTTTTTGCAATGTACTTAGAGTGGCTCTGTTTTGTTCATCTCATTCGAATTTAGCATGTCCATGTAGCCGCACAATAAGACCAAAGTCTATAGCAGAGCTAACGTACTGTTTTTGGTCTATTAAAAAATTTCTAGCTAAGTTGCTAAGAGGTGATAGATTTAACACCAAGATCATCTATCAATAGATGATGGGTAGGTCAGAGCTTATTTCATCATTTTGATAAATGTATATGAACGGAGGTTCCAGCTCCTACCAAAGCATGTTTTGAAATCGCTTGAATCAAATATTTCAGTCTCGAAAACAAATGTTGCAATTTATTGCTTAACCTTGTTTTTATCGCGGATAGACTATATCTATAACGCACGGAACATGAAAATCAACGGAATTGGCTTTTATAGCGATTACCATTTGTTCCTTATAACAATCCGTTTTAAAAAAACGATAAGCTTCCTCGGAGAAAAGTAATGAAGCGAATTATGTTATTCCTAGCAACTAACCTAGCTGTCGTGCTAGTGCTTAGTGTTGTTCTGAATATTGTTTACGCTGTAACTGGAATGCAACCAGGCAGTCTGTCAGGTTTACTTGTAATGGCTGCTGTATTTGGTTTTGGTGGCGCATTTATTTCGTTGATGATGTCAAAGGGTATGGCGCTACGCTCGGTTGGTGGTATGGTCATTGAAAGCCCGCGCAACGAAACGGAGCATTGGTTAGTCGAAACTGTGGGTCGTCAAGCTCAACAAGTGGGTATTGGTATGCCAACGGTGGCTATTTATGATTCACCAGATATCAATGCATTTGCGACAGGTGCAAAACGAGATGACTCTCTTGTCGCAGTTTCTACTGGTCTTTTACACAATATGACTCGTGATGAGGCAGAGGCAGTACTTGCACACGAAGTGAGCCATATTGCAAATGGTGATATGGTCACGATGACGTTGATGCAAGGTGTCGTGAACACGTTTGTTATCTTCCTATCACGCTTTATTGCCAATATCGTGGCATCGAACGATGATGAAGAAGGCCAAGGTACAAACATGATGGTTTACTTTGGCGTATCCATGGTGCTTGAACTGGTATTTGGTTTCCTAGCTAGCTTCTTGACTATGTGGTATAGCCGTCATCGCGAATTCCACGCGGACGCAGGTGCTGCGCGCCTCGTTGGCAAAGAAAAAATGATTGCGGCTCTAGAGCGTTTGAAGGTGAGTCATGAATCTCAACTGGATGGCACCATGATGGCGTTTGGTATCAATGGCAAGCAGTCGCTGACTGAGCTACTAATGAGCCACCCTCCGCTAGATAAACGTATTGCAGCGTTGCGAGGCCAGCAATACTAATTGTTCCTACTTAAATAATTGTTAATCTGCTGAAAAGGCTTGGTTTTGACCAAGCCTTTTTTTTCGCCGATTGATCGCGTGCGAACTTCATCACGTACTACTTACAGAAATAAAGTTATACAAAATTATTTTTGTACAACTTTGGTGGAATGAACTATCTTGTACATATAATAATTTTGTACAACTTAATGGGCGTGTAGGAGTAAAAAATGGACATACAGTCTGTTGGCAATATCTATCAAAAGCTCAACAAAGCGAACTTACATCTGCTTAAGGATATATATCACCAAGATGTAGTATTTGAGGACGCAGCGCATCGTTTAGAAGGATGGCCAGCACTTTCGGATTATTTCACCTCATTATATGCCAACGTCATCAGTTGTGATTTTGTAATCCATGAGCATCAACAAGTTGGAGATACAGGCTTCCTAACTTGGACAATGGACCTTCAGCATCCCAAACTTCAGAAGGGTGCGCCTATTCTCGTCAATGGTGTTTCGCACCTCAAATTTAGCGAAGGTCAGGTCATTTATCACCGAGACTATTTTGATCTCGGAGAGATGCTCTATGAGCATTTACCGTTACTTGGTTCAGTCGTTAAAACCATCAAGCAGAGGTTAGGACAATGAACAACACCATCTTAATCACAGGCGCCACCTCCGGAATAGGAAGACAGCTTGCCCTAGATTACGCGAACTCAGAATGGAATGTGATTGCTTGTGGTCGGAATCAAGATGTTCTTGCAGAACTGGAGGCAGTTTCTTCCAAAATTCATACATTGCAGTTTGATGTGACAAATTATGAGGAAACTCAGCAGGCGCTCTCTAACTTGCCCTTTACGCCAAACACATGGGTTTTTAACGCAGGCGATTGTGAGTACATGGATGAGGGAGTGGTCGACGCGAAACTCATGGCGCGTGTGATGAACGTAAATGTTGTCGGTGTTGCCAACTGCGTTGAAGGCTGCCAAGTACATTTAGAGAGAGGGCACCGCATTGTTATTGTTGGCTCTATCGCATCAGAAGTGGCACTGCCTCGTGCAGAAGCTTACGGCGCATCCAAAGCGGCAGTCAGTTATTTTGCACGCACGCTCGCCGTCGACTTGAAAAAGAAAGGGATCAAAGTGGTAACGGTGTTTCCTGGTTTTGTTGAAACGCCGTTGACTGACAAAAACGACTTCGAAATGCCAATGATCATTTCTACTCAGCAAGCGTCGGACTCTATCAGGAAGCAGTTAGCCGCCAACAAGACCTATATCTATTTCCCAGCGAGATTTACCAGTATTTTACGTTTTATCTCGTTACTTCCATACAGTTGGCAAGCTCGCCTAACTGCTAAACTCGTATCATAAGAAGGAATAAAAATGAAAACAGCAGGAAGAAAGAAGATAGCGATTGTGGGAACGGGAATCTCTGGCCTTACTTGTGGTTATTACTTGCATAAAGAACATGATGTAACGCTGTTTGAAGCGAACGATTACATCGGTGGCCATACTGCAACCGTTGATGTGAGCCTTGATGGTAAAGAATACGCGATAGATACTGGGTTCATCGTCTATAACGACCGTACGTACCCTAATTTCATTAAAATGATGAGCGAGATTGGCGTTGAAGGTCTGCCGACTCAAATGAGCTTCAGTGTCAGAAATGATGGGAACGGACTAGAGTACAACGGCCACACAGTGTCGACATTGTTTGCTCAAAAACGTAACTGGGCAAACCCTAAATTTTATCGATTTATCTTCGAGATACTTCGTTTCAATAAACTTGCCAAGCGCTTCGCTAGCGAGCAGTCCACGCACTCTCAGACGTTAGGTGAGTTCCTTGACGAACACAAATTCAGTGCTTTCTTTACCGATAACTACATTTTACCGATGGGTGCTGCGATTTGGTCGTCGACTTTAGCTGACATGCGCGCATTCCCTCTTATGTTCTTCTTACGTTTCTTCCTCAACCACGGTCTGCTAGATGTGACTAACCGGCCACAATGGTATGTGATTAAAGGTGGTTCACGTTCATACATTCCACCATTGACTAAAGGCTTTGTCGAGAATATTCGTCTTAATAGTCCTGTCGAAAAAGTGGTTCGCAACGAAAAAGGGGTTGGCGTTCAAGTTCGCGGAGAAACGCATTGGTTTGATGACGTTATCTTTGCTTGTCACAGTGATCAAGCAATGAGAATGCTAGAGGATATCAGCCCAATTGAGCAGGAAATCTTGGGGGATATGACATACCAAGCAAATGAAGTTGTTCTTCATACCGACTCTGCCGTACTACCAAAACGTAAGGCAGCATGGGCATCATGGAACTACCTATTGGAAGGCAGTGAAGAGGAACAGCAACGCCTCCCTTCGCTCACTTATAACATGAACATTCTTCAGCATATTCAATCAGAACATACGTTTTGTGTAACGTTGAACAGTACTGAGCAAATTAACTCAAATAAAGTCTTGCGTTCGTTCACTTATCATCATCCAGTATTCACCACTGAGTCTATTGCAGCGCAGCAGCGCAAAGACGAGATACAGGGCAAACAAAGTACCTGGTTCTGTGGCGCTTATTGGTACAACGGTTTTCATGAAGATGGCGTGCGTAGCGCGCTTGATGTTGTGAAAGAACTAGAAGAAAAGTACCGCGAACAAAATGTAGTTCCTTTCGAAAAAGGCGCAGCGTGATATGGATAGCCAAATGAACAGCCGATTGTTTATAGGCAACGTTCGTCACCGTCGATTCACGCCGGTGAATCATGAGTTGAACTACTCTTTATTTATGCCCGCCATCGATGTAGACGAGCTCGATGCTTTAGAGAAAAAAGTATGGGGTTTTGGTTCGCGTTGGTGGCATTGGGCTCGCTTCAAGCGCAGTGATTACATTGGTGAAGGTAGCGTCAAGTCGGCAGTGCACAGCAAAATTGAAGAACTGACAGGTGTTCGCTGTACCGGCAAGGTAATCGCAGTCTGTCACTTGCGTTATCTAGGACTTTATTTCAGTCCCGTTAATTTCTACTACGTTTATAACACGGAAGGAGAATGGAAGTATCTCCTCGCAGAGGTGAGTAACACTCCTTGGAATGAACGACATTACTACGTGGTGTCAGCAGATAAAGAAGAAGAAAAGTTTGGTTGGGAACAAGATAAAGCATTCCATGTTTCACCATTCAACCCGATTGACCAACTCTACCGCTGGAGAATTAAACCTTTGACAGACAAGTTGAATATTCATCTTGAATGTCACAAAGGAGAGAAACACTTTGATGCCACCATGGTTATGAAAGCCAAGCCACTTTCAAGCAAAACCTTATTGAGGTGTTTGATCGTTACACCAATACAAACGGTAAAAGTAATGGTTGGTATTTATTGGCACGCATTAAAACTTTGGGTGAAAGGCGCACCTTTTTATTCTCATCCTAAATATTCAACGCATGAAGAAATAGAAGCCGATACTGAAAAAACAGACAAAAAAAATAAAAAGCACAAGGAGAATTCTGCATGTTAAATACTAGTTCTATGACATTGCCGCGTAAATTGACGACAACGCAAAAAGCGGCTCGCGGAGTTATTTTTCAATGTCTGCAAAAAATGGAAATCGGCTGTTTAACAGTTATTGAAAGTTTTAAGACGGAAACGACAGAGCGAAGCGAGCGTTTTAGTGCGCCAAATGGGGAGTACAGTGGTCAACCTGTTGTCGCTACTATAGAGGTAAAACATCCAGGCTTTTATTCACGGATCTTGCAGGGCGGCAGTATTGCTGCTGGTGAGGCTTATATGGATGGGTGGTGGGATAGCCCCGATTTAACCTCATTAATGAAACTGATGGCCCTTAACATGCGTGCTCTAGATAAACTCGAAGAGCAAGGCAGTTGGTTGACTAAAATACTGTACAAGTTCAGTCATTGGTCAAACAGAAACTCTGAAGAGAACTCACGTAAAAATATCCATGCGCATTACGACTTGGGTAACAACCTATACGAAGCGTTCCTTGATACCAATATGCTGTACTCTTCGGCGCTTTACAATCATGCGGATGACTCTCTAGAGCAGGCTCAAATCAACAAAATGGATCGTCTATGTCAGCAACTTGAGCTGAAGCCCACTGATCATGTTGTTGAAATTGGCACAGGGTGGGGCGCTATGGCGATTTACATGGCCGAACAATACGGCTGTCAGGTCACCACAACAACGATATCTGAAGAGCAACACGCGTACGCGGAGCAAAAAATCAAAGAGCGTGGCTTAGAAGATAAAATCACACTACTCAAAGAAGATTACCGTAACTTAACTGGCACTTATGACAAGCTCGTTTCTATTGAAATGATTGAAGCTGTGGGCAAACAATTCCTGCCTTCGTACATTAAGGTCTGTGAGTCTTTGTTGAAGTCCGGTGGCTTGATGGCGATTCAAGCAATTACGATTGCCGATCAGCGTTACGATTACTACAGTAACAACGTCGACTTTATCCAGAAGTACATTTTCCCAGGTGGTTTTTTACCGTCGGTAACCTCACTAACCCAAGCTACAACAAAGTACAGTGACTTAGTGACGCGAGACTTGTTCGATATTGGTTTGGACTACGCTAAGACGCTGAATGAATGGCACCTACGTTTTAATCGAGCAGAGGGTGAAGTGCGCTCATTTGGCTACGACGACCGCTTTGTGCGTATGTGGCGCTACTATTTGAGCTACTGTGAAGGTGGCTTTTTGGCTCGCACGATCAGTGCCGTTCACATGACGTTTCAACGCCCGTAGTTCGTTATGAAGGTATTTCTTGCTTCGACATGGTTCCAACTCTGCTGGTTTGCAGCGGTGCTTGGAACCTATCAATGGCAATGGGTGACGTTATTCCTTACTTTGGCAACCCTACTATACTGTCTGAAAAGCGATGCATCTTCGCTCAAAAGTATTGGTGTGATCGTCACGAGCGGGCTCGTGCTTGATACGCTCAATCAACAACTCTCGGTATTTGTCTTTCCAACCCCATGGCTGCCAGTCTGGTTATTATGCTTGTGGGTTTTGTTTTCTTGGTATGCCTATCAACTTAAGTCAATTTTGTACCGTTTCCCAAAAACCTACGTATCAATAATAGGCGGACTCGGAGGAACAGCGAGCTACTTTGCTGGCTATAAGCTCCAAGCCGTTGAATTTGGATTTAGCACTGGAGCTACACTGGCAATGTTGTTTGTCGAATGGTGCGTCATGATGCTCTTGATACTCAAGGTGTACGGAAATGAAAAGCTTGAAGAGAGTTTTAACTCAGAGACTGACTAGGTTGCTTGCGTTGGTAATAGTAACTGGTTCTTTTGCTCTGCAAGCTCAACCTGTTGGAAACAGCGAAGCTGCCAGCAACATTGCGAATTGGAAGGGGTGGAAAACTGTTGGAGAAGCCCAACTTACTTGGTTCATCTTCGATATTTATCACTCAAGATTAAAAGCGCCTGATGGAAAGTTCATCGTAAGCGATGACGTATCGCCACATCCCCTTGCGTTGGAAATTAATTACAAGAGAGACATCAGTAAGCAACAGCTGCTTGATGTGACGGATGAGCAGTGGGCGAAATTGGGTTTTACTGACTCATATCGAAAAACTTGGATCAGCGAGCTCGATCGTATGTTTCCTGATATTCAAAAAGGTGACGAGCTTACTTATCTAACAGATGGAAAATCTGGTCAGCTGTTTTATAAGCAGGTTGGGGACGTGCAAGTAAAGAACGTTGGCATCATTGAAGACGAACGAATGAACGATGCATTTTTAGCTATATGGTTATCACCCAACACAGAATTCCCGAAACTCCGAAAACAATTGATAGGGCAGGTTAGATAGTGCTTAAACGAATTTTTAAATCAGCGACTTTAGTGGCAGCTGTTTTTCTTTCGGCATGTTCCGCAGACATTGATAATTACCGCTCTTCTACACCGACTTTTGACGTATTCGGTTATTTCGAAGGCGACATAAAGGCGTGGGGGATGGTGCAAGATTATACCGAACAGCAAACCCGTCGCTTTGAAGTCGATATAGTGGGTACTGTAGAAGGTGATACGCTGACGCTGGTGGAAGACTTCGTGTTTGATGACGGAGAGGTGGACCAGCGAATTTGGGTTATCACTAGATTAGAAGACGGTAGTTATGAAGGTAAGGCAGACGATATTATAGGTGTAGCAACAGGGGAAGAGCAGGGCAATGCGCTACAGTGGCAATATGACTTTGAGCTACAAATGGAGGATTCATCAGTGACGGTTGCTTTTGATGATTGGCTTTATCGTCAGGATGACAGACACGTTTTCAATCTAACGAAAATAAAAAAGTTTGGTGTGGAAGTAGGAACAATAACCTTGTTCTTCCAAAAGCAGCCATAACAAATGGGGCTGACCTTCAATTAATAATCCATGCCATATAACTAAAATTATTTTCTCCCGACCTAACTCTCCTAACTAAAAAAGGTTGACGCTTTCGCGTCAACCTTTTAGGTATCTGGTCGTTACAGGAGGATTACAGCTTATCTGTCAGCTCGATTGCTTGACCGATATAGTTCGCTGGCGTCATCTCTTTCAGACGTGCTTTCTCGTGCTCAGGAAGCTCAAGACCGTCGATGAAGTTACGCATTGCTTCGCCGTCTACACGCTTACCACGAGTTAGCTCTTTCAGCTTCTCGTATGGCTTCTCGATGCCGTAACGACGCATAACTGTTTGTACTGGCTCAGCTAGTACTTCCCAGTTCTTGTCTAGTTCAGCAAGAAGCGCTTCACGGTTTACTTCTAGCTTGTTGATGCCTTTAAGCGTAGAAGTGTAAGCGATGATAGCGTAGCCAACACCAACACCAAGGTTACGTAGAACCGTTGAGTCAGTTAGGTCACGTTGCCAACGAGAGATAGGCAGTTTCTGTGCTAGGTGGCCGAATACAGCGTTCGCAAGACCTAGGTTACCTTCTGAGTTTTCAAAGTCGATTGGGTTAACTTTGTGAGGCATTGTTGAAGAACCGATCTCACCTGCAATAGTTTTTTGCTTGAAGTGGCCTAGTGCAATGTAACCCCAAACGTCACGGTCGAAGTCAATCAGGATAGTGTTGAAACGAGCGATAGCGTCGAACAGCTCAGCGATGTAATCGTGCGGTTCGATTTGAGTTGTGTAAGGGTTCCAAGTTACGCCTAGAGACTCTGTGATGAACTCTTCAGAGAACTTGTGCCAATCTAGCTCTGGGTAAGCAGAAAGGTGTGCATTGTAGTTACCTACTGCACCGTTGATTTTCGCTAGGATCTCAACGTTTTCGATTTGCTTGAATTGACGCTCCATACGGTACGCCACGTTTGCCATTTCTTTACCCATAGTAGATGGAGAAGCAGGCTGACCGTGTGTACGAGATAGAAGAGGAATGTCGCGGTATTCCACTGCTAGTGCTTTGATAGCGTCGATTAGGTTACGGATTTCTGGAAGAATCACGTTCTCACGCGCTTCTTTAAGCATTAGAGCGTGTGATGTGTTGTTGATGTCTTCAGAAGTACATGCGAAGTGGAAGAACTCGTTTACTGCGTGCAGTTCAGGAACGTCTGCTACTTTCTCTTTTAGGAAGTACTCAACCGCTTTTACGTCGTGGTTAGTTGTACGCTCGATCTCTTTGATACGGCGTGCATCTTCTTCAGAGAAGTTTGCAGCAAGGTCGTCTAGGAATTGGTTTGCTTCTGCGCTAAACGCTGGCACTTCTGCAATTTCAGCAGTAGCAGCAAGCTTTTGTAGCCAGCGGATTTCAACGATAGTACGGTACTTTAGTAGACCGTATTCACTGAAAATTTCGCGTAACGCAATTGTCTTGCTTCCGTAACGGCCGTCTACTGGTGAAACAGCAGTCAATGCTGACAGTTCCATGATGTTCTCCTGAATTGGGTTTCTAAATTTCGTGAGCTTTATACCAATAACTGTGGCAATTGTCACGAATATTGCGCAAACGTTTGCGCGAGATTTGTTTTAGTCGAAAAAAATGAGCTCGCGATAAACGCGAGCTGCTTATTTGATATTTTACTACAGACGAGCAAGAAGGATTTGTGCTTGCTCTACCATCTTCTTGCGCCCGAAGATTAGGTGGCGACGCTTACCACCAACTTGACGCCAAAGAACTGCACTACGAATGCCAGATAACAACAGCGCACGAACTTTGTGCTGGTTAGAGGTTTGTTGCAGTACCGATGGAGTACCAGTTACTTGAATACGAGGACCAATAGGGCTGACTACATCCAAGTAAATGCTTGCTAGGTTGCTGATCATTTGATCATCTAGCAATTCAAAATGTTCCGTTTGACGCTGAGCCATTTGAATGCGGTCACCAAGTTGTGACATCGCATCGTTACGACCCGATAGCTTGCGCTCTAATGCCATTAGGCTGATGATGTAGCGAGTGACTTCACTTCCCGATGGGGTGCTATCAATCCCTTTCACCAAGCATTCAAGACCCAGCTTAAGGTCGGCTTCGCGGCCGAAAACACCGACGGTGTTCGCTGGGCTAGTATTCAAAATGGCGTTAATTGACGTTTCAAAGGCATCTTGATCACAATGTCCGTTTCTCGCTACCTGTTGAACTAAGGCAACAGCTTGGCAGATACCTGCAAAAGCGATAGTACGGTCATAAAGTGTATTCGCCACGTAACGACTCCTAAGCTTGAGAATATTTAATGCGTTGCTCGATGATGCCGCCACCTAGGCACACGTCACCTTTGTAGAACACTGCTGATTGACCTGGAGTTACAGCAATTTGTGGCTCGTCAAAGATAACTTTAATGTTTTCATCATCGATAGGGATGATTGTACAAGGAATATCTTCCTGACGGTAACGAGTTTTCACTGTGCACTTCATAACATCGCGAATTGGCTCACGATCTACCCAGTGAAGTTGTGATGCAAGTAGACCTTCTGATTTCAACATTGGATGGTCTTTACCTTGAACAGCAATCAAAACGTTACGTTCTAGATCTTTCTCACCAACGAACCATGGGTCCTCGTTACCACCGCCGCCTTTACGGCCACCGATGTGTAGACCTTTACGCTGACCAAGTGTGTGGTACATCAGGCCTTGGTGTTGACCAATCACTTCGCCTTCTGGAGTCTCGATATTACCAGGCTGAGCTGGAAGGTAGCGACCTAGGAATTCCGTAAACTTGCGTTCACCGATGAAACAAATACCAGTTGAATCTTTCTTCTTCGCAGTAATTAGGTCTTGTTCTTCCGCAATGCGGCGTACTTCTGGTTTCTCTAGGTCACCAACAGGGAATAGGCTACGTGCGATTTGCTCGTTGCTTAATGTGTACAGGAAGTAGCTCTGGTCTTTGTTGCCATCTAGACCACGTAACATTTGTGGTTTTTCACCGTTTTCTGGGAAAGAGCGACGCACATAGTGGCCCATTGCAATGTAATCAGCATCAAGTACTTCATCAGCGAATTCTAGGAATGCTTTGAACTTGATTTCTTTGTTACAAAGAATGTCAGGGTTCGGAGTACGGCCAGCTTTGTATTCAGCAAGGAAGTACTCAAATACGTTATCCCAGTATTCGGCAGCAAAGTTGATAGTGTGTAGGTGGATGCCTAGCTTGTCACATACTGCCTGAGCGTCAGCAAGATCTTCTGCCGCTGTACAATATTCTTCGTTGTCATCTTCTTCCCAGTTCTTCATGAAAAGGCCTTCTACTTGGTAGCCTTGCTGCTTTAGAAGATACGCGGAAACAGATGAATCAACGCCGCCGGACATACCGACGATGACTTTCTTTTGGCTGTTATCAGACATTACTAAACACCACTTAAATAAACGGGATGCAGATTCTATCAGAATCCACAGACCGGTGACAGATCCGAGATCGAAATCACAATTCGTTTCGCTGAATTTTTCTTCAAAAAAGATTCGAACGAGTAATTTCGCAAGTATAGAAGAGGTATATATGGCATAGTTGGCCAAAATCCAAGAGGAAACATCAAATGACAGAAGAAAACCAATTTATGCAAGAAAGTGAGTTGATTGAAATTGTTGAAAATCAGCTCGAAGATGGCAACCCGCTTAAAGTAAAAGAAACCCTTATGCGTTTAATGATGACTGGCACACCACGTGAAGATGCGGTTGCGATGATGGCATGTGCGATGTCAATTGAGATTTTTGATGTGATGAAGAATGAAGGTGAGTTCAACCTAAAGCGTTATAGCGAGCACCTTGAGCAACTACCAGATCTCAGCTTTATGGAAGGTGAATAAGCCACCTAAAAGAAAAAAGTAGTCAGCAAACGTTTGCTATAATCGCTTTTATTGCTGCTTTATTATTAGCGGTATAGAATCCGCTCTCCTTTTCATCCCCTTACTCAGACTGACAATATGAAATTTCCTGGACAACGCAAATCGAAGCACTATTTTCCTGTTCATGCTCGTGACCCGCTGGTGAGCCAAGCACAAGAAAGCAAGAAGATGACGCGCACTCACATCATTGGTATTGACCAAACCTTGGTTGATATTGAAGCAAAAGTTACAACGGATGTGATTGAAAAGTACGGTCTGAGTAAAGGTCACTCTTTGGTTATCGATGACGAAAGAGCAGAAGAGTTATACCAGCAACTGAAAGAAGAGAACTTGATTACCAATGAGTATGCGGGCGGTACAATTGGTAACACGCTACATAACTACTCCGTGCTAGCGGATGACCGCTCCACACTACTTGGAGTGATGAGCCAGGATATTAAGATTGGCAGCTACGGTTACCGTTATCTTTGTAATACATCAAGCCGCATGGACTTGAACTACCTACAAGGTGTAGATGGTGCAATTGGCCGTTGTTTTGCTCTTATCACAGAAGACGGTGAACGTACTTTTGCTATCAGCGAAGGGCAAATGAACCAACTCCATCCTGATAGCATTCCAGAGAAAATCTTTAAAAATGCATCAGCACTTGTACTGACGTCATATCTAGTACGTTGCAAAGACGGCGACCCAATGCCGGAAGCAACAATGAAAGCGATTGAGTACGCGAAAAAGAATGATGTGCCTGTTGTTCTGACTTTAGGCACAAAGTTTGTTATTCAAGATGACCCTAAATATTGGCAAGAATTCATTCGAGATAACGTTTCAGTCGTTGCGATGAATGAAGATGAAGCAGAAGCACTGACGGGGGAATCTGATCCACTTGCTGCGTCTGATAAAACATTGGAGTGGGCTGATCTAGTATTGTGCACGGCGGGTCCTGTAGGTCTATTTATGGCTGGGTATACGGAAGATAGCGCGAAGCGCGAAACTTCTTTGCCATTACTTCCAGGGTCAATTGCTGAATTTAATCGTTATGAATTTAGTCGTCCGGCGAAAAAAGACTCATGCGAGACGCCAATAAAAGTGTACTCGCATATCTCGCCATATATGGGTGGTCCAGAAAAAATTAAGAATACAAATGGCGCAGGTGATGCCGCGTTATCTGCTGTTCTTCATGATATGGCAGCAAATAAATACCATAAAGAAAATGTGCCTAATTCAAGCAAGCACAGTAACGAGTATTTAACTTACTCTTCTTTTTCTCAAGTCTGCAAATACGCAAACCGTGCGAGCTACGAAGTTCTCGTGCAACATTCACCACGATTGTCGCGCGGACTTCCTGAGCGAGAAGATAGCCTAGAAGAAGCATACTGGGAACGTTAATACGAAGCGGTTTAATTAACTATTCTGTAACTAAAGTAAAAGGCGCATTAAGAAATGTGCCTTTTTTATTTGTAATGGTTTAAATAAAAAAGGCTCCCTATGGGAGCCTTTTAAAAATAGCACGGATCTAGATTAGGAACTCATCCAGAGATTTACCTGCATCAAGTTGCTCTTGAATCGCCGAAGGTGTACGACCTTGGCCAGTCCAAGTTTTCTCATTACCGTTTGAATCTGTGTATTTGTATTTAGCAGGGCGAGGTGCGCGCTTCGCTTTGCCTTTCGTCTTAGTTTCGCCAGATAGCGCAGTAATAAGTGCTTCCACGTCAATACCGTCTTGAGCGATTTTCTCAGCAATCTCTGCAAGCTTAGCTTCTTGCTCTGCTTGTGCTGCGCGTTCTGCTTCTTCTGCTTCACGACGCTCATCTACGACAGTAGTGAGTTTATCTAGAGCTTCTTCCAATTGTTCTAGAGTCAGCTCACGAGAAAATGCACGAAGGCTACGGATATTTAGAAGGGTTTTAGTCAGCTCTGACATAACGATTCCTATTAAAAGGTTAATGTGTTGGGCACTTTTTATCGTTACGATTAAATAATGCCAATCTATAAATAAACAAAGAGTCCTTATATTTAACTTTATCTTTTCCTTATGTGCAAATGCTAAATCAAGATTTTGTTTAAATTTGACTATTTTTTAAAGCAATTAATATTATTACACTCGAAATAAATCATTATTAGATGAGAACTAAAATCAACAATCATTATTGTATAGAGAGAGTGACAGCTTGGTTTTTTATAAAAAAATTTGAGTTATTACTTAAAAATATGAAGCATCCATCTTTAATGGTGTGTCATATATCCTTAATTTATTGATATAAGATAAACCATGATATTTCTAAGGTAGTAATAATGTTTCATAAATAACATGATTGATGTGATTTCAGTTGCACAAAACTTATGGAAGTAGGCAAGGTTTATAAATTATCTCAGCCACTATTTATTTGTTTAATTTAGTTTGATGTGTTGCATTGACTCTCATCATAAGTACAATGGCTGCCACCTGATGCAATATTGCAGACAATTTGTTGTTAATTTGTACAGTTAGTGGTTAATTGTTTGTTGTTGCCGTAGAGGCGCGGTCTCGAAGAGTAGCTATTATTGGGGTGATGCCAATGAATAATAGTGGAAGGCGAAGATTGCCGAAGTAAGTAACTCATCAAAGTTACTTGCTGGGGTTGTATCTGAAAGGAACAACACTGCCATAGTATATATTCACATTAAACTATGGAGCGCTACTGTAGGGTTGGGTGGAGTGTTCGCTTCCCTGTCGCTAAGTTCAACATGAGCACGTATCGTATGCTACGTGACTTGTCTGCAGTAGATCTCTAGCCAAACTTTGGTTTTTGAAGATCATGAATTTAATAGATTTTTCTAGTTCTCCTGTTTCATTATTGCCACCTATTGTCGCTTTGACTTTGGCGATTTTGACTCGACGTGTATTAGTTTCCCTGGGTGTAGGTATCGTGCTAGGTGCGGTGCTACTTAATAGCTGGTCTATCAGCGACACCGCAGGTTACGTCAGTTCTCAAGTTTCTTCTGTCTTTATTGAAGATGGCGGAATTAACACTTGGAATATGAGCATTGTTGGCTTCCTAATCTTATTAGGTATGACAACAGCTTTATTAACGCTATCTGGCGGTACTCGTGCTTTTGCTGAATGGGCACAATCTCGAGTTAAGAGTAAACGCGGCTCCAAACTTCTTGCCGCCTTTTTAGGCGTATTCATTTTTGTCGATGATTACTTTAATAGCCTTGCTGTTGGTGCGATCTCTCGCCCAGTAACCGATCGCTTTTATGTGTCTCGCGCTAAGCTTGCGTACATTCTAGACTCAACCGCTGCTCCAATGTGTGTAATTATGCCTGCTTCTAGCTGGGGTGCTTACATTATTACTATTATTGGCGGGATCTTAGTCTCACATGGGATCACAGAGTATTCGGCTCTTGGCGCATATGTTCGTCTTATTCCAATGAACTTCTACGCCGTTTTTGCGCTGCTAATGGTGTTCGCTGTTGCGTGGTTTGGTCTTGATATTGGTAAAATGCGTGAGCATGAGATCTCTGCATCGCAAGGTCGTGGCTTTGATAAAGACAAAGAAAATGACTCGCAAGAAGCGCATGACCTAAACGAAGAGCTAGATATCCGTGAAAGTGAAAAGGGTAAAGTGTCAGATTTGATACTTCCTATCGTGACGCTGATTATCGCGACTATCGCTTCAATGCTTTACACGGGTGGCCAAGCATTGGCTGCTGATGGTAAGGAGTTTGCGCTTCTTGGTGCTTTTGAAAATACAGATGTAGGTACATCACTAATCTACGGTAGCTTGCTTGGCTTAGCAGTTGCACTGTTTACTGTTGTGAAGCAAGGTCTACCAATGGCTGAGATCGCACGTACACTTTGGATTGGTGCTAAGTCTATGTTTGGTGCGATTCTAATCTTAGTATTTGCCTGGACCATTGGTTCTGTTATCGGTGATATGAAGACTGGTACTTACCTTTCGACAATGGCGCAGGGCAATATCAACCCTCATTGGCTCCCAGTTATCCTATTCTTGTTGTCTGGCCTGATGGCGTTCTCAACAGGTACTTCATGGGGTACGTTCGGCATCATGCTTCCAATCGCTGGAGACATGGCTGGCGCAACAGACGTAGCGCTAATGCTACCGATGCTGAGTGCGGTTTTAGCTGGTGCGGTATTCGGTGACCATTGTTCACCAATCTCAGATACGACTATCTTGTCATCGACGGGTGCACGTTGTAACCACATTGACCACGTATCAACACAGTTACCTTATGCATTATCAGTCGCGCTTGTTTCATGCGTCGGCTTTATTGCCCTTGGTATGACTGCTTCAATTGCGTTCTCGTTCATTGCAGCGTCGATAACATTCGTTATCGTTTGCGCTATTTTGTCATGGCTTTCAAAGTCTAAAATAGCGTCTTGCCAGAGTGCGTAAGTTGTTTTGAATAGATTCGTTACAGAGGGAAGCTCCGCTAATTTAGCGGAGCTTTTTTTTAACGCGACTTAGGTGAGGGGGGCAATCGCGTTTTTGGGGATAAAAGTCTCGTGTTAAGAGCGAATTGTTTGTGTACCGAGCTCTCCTTGATGGGCTGTAATGGAAAAGCAATCCATCTTCTTCTTAGTTCTAAGCAAAGACTATGCCCATTTTAAGCTTTTGATTTTTAATACAGCAAAATACGCATGGTTGCGATGCAGAGTTAACTAAATGATATCTAAAGAGTTACCTGTTACACAGTGTTACGTTACACCTATACAGTATTTAAACATTTAAGTTGTATTTCTTTATTAATCGATAAAGCGTTGTTCTTGAAATGCCGAGGTGACGTGCAGCCGCACTCATATTGTGTTTATTTTCTTCGATAGCTTGCAGTAGGTAGTCGAGATCAATTTGGTCCACAGAAGGGAGCAATTGCCTCTCATTGTTATCAAGGCCCAAGTCAGCGACGAGAAGCGTGTGATCTTCACACATCACAATTGCTCGTTGGATGACATTACGCAGTTCTCTTACGTTGCCTGGCCAACGATGTTTGAGGAGCTTGGCTTTTACCTTATCAGACATTTTTTGTACCTGACCATGAGACAGATCTGCTAGGAAGTGTTCAGATAAAATAATAATGTCTTTTCCACGCTTTCTCAGTGGAGGGATAGTTAATGGCAATATATTAAGCCGATAGAATAGATCTTCACGAAATCCTCCTTGTACGACTTCATTTTTCAAATCCACGTGGCTTGCTGCAATGACCCTACAGTCCACGTCAATGAATTTATCCGCTCCGACTTTATGGATTTGTTTACTCTCCAAAAAGTGAAGGAGGTGGATTTGTAGGTCTGGTGGCATGTCACCAATTTCATCAAGAAATAGGGTGCCTTTATGTGCCTTTTGAATAAAACCTATACGCTCTGAGATTGCGCCTGTAAATGCTCCTTTTTCATGGCCGAAAAGCTCGGATGCAATAAGACCACTTGGAATGGCTCCACAGTTGACTTCCACAAAAGGTGCTGAGTGTCTGTTCGACAATTGATGAATAAGGCGAGCGCAAAGACCTTTCCCAACACCAGTTTCACCCTGAATGAGGACTTCAGCATCACATTGAGCGTACTTTTGTATTGCAGTACGAAGTTCTTGGATACAGGCACTATTGCCGATCAACGGGTATAGTGCCGTATCGTCGAAATCTACAGCTTGTTTATTACTACCGTTACGCAGTTTCATTGTTAATCACTATTTTTTGCCCCGCTCTAATAATAGTTTTGAATGAATTGTCTCAAACGTGAGTTGCTGTCTCTTTATTGAGAAAAGTGTCAATTAATGGGTTGGGTACGGTCTAAATAGTTGTTTTGGTGAATATTCATACTATTCTTCGTTTTCTTCGTCAGAGTAGAGCTGATTGGAGGTGTTCTTTCTACCAGAGTATTCAATATGGAAAAGAATTTAATTTCATTTAAATCAATATCTTGTGAAAAATATTTAGAAAATATTCAATTGAGTATTGAAAAATATAGAATCCTTAGTTAGTGTGGTTACTAACAAAGCAACTCAAAAAGAGCCTTAAATAAGTATGCGTAATTTTGTAATGAACATTCATCACCATCATCACCCAATCTAGTCTTTCGGGCGATGTACGCATACCCGGGAGGCAGGAAACTCCCGGAGGTAAAATCAAAGTAAAAGCAGATTTTAAACCCTCGGGAGACTTCAATCTCCCGAGGGTTTTTTAGTTTTATTAGTTTGAAAAATACTTAGATATCAAAATCTTGCATAGGGACAAAGCAATGCAAACACAACGTTTAAGAATCGCAATTCAGAAAAAAGGTCGTCTTAGCAAAGAGAGTCAAGCTCTACTAAAACAGTGCGGCGTAAAGTTCAACGTAATGGGCGAGCGTTTAGTTGTCCATTCTGAAAATATGCCAATTGATTTACTCTTGGTTCGTGACGACGACATCCCAGGTTTAATTATGGATGGCGTGGTTGACCTTGGCTTTATTGGCGAAAATGAACTAGAAGAAGTTCGCCTTGACCGCAAAGCATTAGGTGAACCCTGCGAGTTTGTTCAGCTTCGTCGACTTGATTTTGGTGGCTGTCGTTTATCTATCGCAATCGACAAGGACGAAGAGTACAACGGTCCACAAGACTTAGCTGGCAAGCGTATTGCTACAACGTATCCTCAACTTCTAAAAGCGTACATGGATGAAGCCGGCGTTCCATTCTCTACATGTATGCTGACAGGCTCTGTAGAAGTTGCCCCTCGCGCGGGTCTCGCTGATGCTATCGCTGATTTGGTTTCTACAGGTGCAACACTGGAAGCGAACGGCCTTAAAGAAGCTGAAATTATCTTTAAATCAAAAGCGACATTGATTCAACGCACAGGTGAGTTCGACGCAGACAAAGTGGCGCTAATCGAAAAGCTGTTAACTCGCATGCAAGGCGTGCAGCAAGCGAAAGAATCTAAGTACATTATGCTTCACGCCCCAGCAGAGAAGTTAGATCAAATTAAAGCGCTACTGCCAGGTGCTGAAGACCCAACTGTTCTTCCTCTTTCTGCAGATAAGCAGAAAATGGCTGTTCACTTGGTGAGTTCTGAAAACCTGTTCTGGGAAACAATGGAACAGCTGAAAGAGTTGGGCGCAAGTTCAATTCTCGTTCTACCAATTGAAAAAATGATGGAGTAAGCATCATGAGAACAGTCGTTTGGCAATCATTAAGTGAGAATCAGCAAGACTCTATTTTGGAGCGCCCTGCTATTGCAGAAGGTGCCAATATCACCACTGCTGTGGCCGAAGTTATTGCTAAAGTTCGAGAAGAAGGTGACTCTGCTCTTATTGAGCTGACCGAAAAGTTTGACCGTGTTAAGCCTGAATCCATTCGTGTTTCTTCTCAGGAAATTAAGGCAGCGTCAGAGCGTTTGTCAGAGTCAATGAAGAGCGCACTAGAGCAAGCTTACGCCAATATTTCTAAGTTCCACAAAGCGCAAAAGCCGCAACCGATCAAGGTGGAAACCCAGCCAGGTGTCCTTTGTGAACAAGTAACACGCCCAATTCAAAAAGTGGGTTTGTACATTCCTGGTGGCAGTGCGCCTTTGCCATCGACTGTTTTGATGCTCGGCGTTCCTGCAAAAATTGCAGGTTGTCGTAAAGTCGTTCTTTGTTCTCCACCCCCAATCGCTGATGAGATCCTTTATGTCGCGAAACTGTGTGGCATTGATGAGGTGTATAACGTCGGTGGTGGACAAGCAGTTGCTGCAATGGCTTATGGCACCGAGACTGTATCGAAAGTAGATAAGATCTTTGGTCCGGGCAACGCTTACGTGACCGAAGCAAAACGTCAGGTAAGTAATGATTTCCGTGGTGCGGCGATTGATATGCCAGCAGGTCCATCAGAAGTTCTTGTGATTGCCGATGAAACCGCAGATGCAGACTTTATCGCTGCGGATCTTTTGAGCCAAGCAGAACACGGTCCTGATTCTCAAGTGGTACTTGTGACTCCTTCTCCTGTGATTGCTGATCAAGTGACGGATGCGGTTCAACGTCAGCTTAAGGAGCTATCTCGTGCAGACATCGCAGAAAAGGCTCTGGCATCAAGCTTGATCATTATTTCCGAGTCGATGACGCAGTCAGTTTCTATTTCCAATTACTACGGTCCTGAGCACTTGATTGTTCAGACTAAGAACCCTCGTGAGCTTCTACCTCTACTTGATAATGCAGGCTCTATCTTCCTTGGGGATTGGTCGCCTGAATCTGCGGGAGATTACGCATCGGGGACTAACCACGTCCTTCCTACTTACGGTTACACACGTACTTATTCAAGCTTAGGTTTGGCGGATTTCTCTAAACGAATGACGGTTCAGGAGCTTTCTGCTGATGGTTTAAAGAACCTTGCACCAACGGTAGTCACGATGGCTGAAGCAGAAGGTCTGGACGCTCACAAACGTGCTGTTACTATCCGCGTAGAAAAATTAGCAAGTAAGTAAGAATAAGAGAGTAATGAGATGGAAAAGCTAGCGCGTCAACAAGTCCAACAGCTTACCCCTTATATGTCGGCTCGCCGAATCGGTGGTACGGGTGACGTATGGCTAAATGCCAACGAATCACCATTTAACAATGAATACAAAACAGACTTTGCTCGTCTTAATCGTTACAGCGAATGTCAGCCTAAAGAACTGATTTCTGCTTACGCAGCCTATGCGGGTGTGAAACCAGAGCAAACATTAACATCTCGTGGTGCGGATGAAGGTATTGAGTTGTTAATTCGTGCATTCTGTGAGCCGGGTGAAGATGCGATTCTTTACTGCCCACCGACTTACGGTATGTACGCCATCAGCGCTGAAACCATTGGTGTTGAGCGCAAAACCGTGCCGCTAACCTCAGATTGGCAACTCGATCTTGCAGGCATCGAAGCTAATCTGGATAACGTGAAGCTGGTTTTTGTATGTTCGCCAAACAACCCAACGGGTAACTTGGTTAAGCGTGAAGACATTGTGTCTCTGCTTGAGATGACAAAAGACCGTGCAATTGTGGTGATGGATGAAGCGTACATCGATTTTTGTCCAGAAGCGTCAACGGTAGACCTACTGGCGCAATACCCGAACCTTGCAATTCTGCGTACTCTGTCGAAAGCTTTTGCGCTTGCAGGTCTGCGTTGTGGATTTACGCTTGCGAACGAAGAGCTGATTAATGTACTTCTTAAAGTTATCGCACCTTACCCAGTCCCAGTTCCAGTGGCAGAAATTGCGACTCAGGCGCTTTCGGAAGCTGGTTTAGCGCGAGCGAAGTTTCAAGTTCTCGATTTGAATGCAAACCGTGCTTACTTGCAAGTTGGCCTTTCAATGATTCCGGGCTTGGAAGTGTTTGAAGGGTGGGGGAACTACCTATTGGTGAAATTCCCAGATGGCGATGACCTTTTCAAAGCGGCTTGGGATACGGGCATTATTTTGCGTAACTCGCCAATTGAAAACTGTGTGCGTATCAGTGTGGGTAACCGTGACGAGTGCGAAAAAACGCTTGGATTTATCAGAAACTACTACGCATAAATAGAGACAGAATTTATCGCTCTCGCTCAATAGCGGGAGCGCCAAAAGAATAGCAATAAGGAAGTTCCCGAGTGAGCAAACAAAAAAAAATCCTCTTTATCGACCGTGATGGCACCTTAATTGTTGAGCCGCCGATTGATTTTCAAGTAGACCGTTTAGATAAACTAAAACTGGAGCCATTTGTTATCCCAAGCCTGTTGTCGTTGCAGGATGCAGGATACCGTCTAGTGATGGTCACGAATCAAGATGGTTTGGGTACCGACAGTTACCCACAAGCTGATTTTGATGCACCACACAACATGATGATGGAGATCTTTGAATCTCAAGGTGTGAAGTTTGATGATGTGCTGATTTGTCCTCACTTCGATGAAGATAACTGCTCTTGCCGTAAGCCTAAATTGGGCTTGGTAAAAGAGTACCTTCAAGGTGGCAAAGTGGATTTTCAAAACTCTGTTGTGATTGGCGATCGTCAAACCGATCTTCAACTTGCAGAAAACATGGCAATTCGTGGCATTCAATACAACCCAGAAACCATGGGTTGGAAACAGATCCTAAAAGATCTCACGGTGAAGGCTCGCGTTGCTGAAGTGGTTCGCACCACAAAAGAAACAGACATTAAAGTATTCGTTAATCTTGACGAGCAAGGCGGTAACGATATTTCTACAGGTCTTGGCTTTTTTGACCACATGCTGGATCAAATTGCGACGCACGGTGGATTCCAAATGGTGTGCAAAGTGGAAGGTGACCTGCACATTGATGATCACCACACAGTAGAAGATACCGCTCTTGCGTTGGGTCAAGCGTTGAAAGAAGCACTGGGTGACAAGCGTGGTATTGGTCGCTTTGGCTTTAGCTTGCCAATGGATGAGTGTTTGGCGCAATGCGCACTAGACCTATCAGGTCGTCCTTACCTTAAGTTCGACGCGCAGTTTAGTCGTGAGCAAGTGGGTGATCTTTCAACAGAGATGGTGGTTCACTTCTTCCGCTCTCTGACTGACACATTAGCGTGTACGTTGCACCTTTCTTCTGCGGGCAACAATGATCACCACATCATTGAAAGTCTATTTAAAGCGTTTGGTCGTACGTTACGCCAAGCAATCAAAGTAGAAGGCACTGAGCTACCAAGTAGTAAAGGCGTGCTTTAAGGCTAACGTTAGCAAGGAGAAAAACAGTGACAGAACAGAAAGTTGTCATTATCGATACTGGCTGTGCCAACGTTTCTTCGGTGAAGTTTGCCATTGAACGCCTAGGCTATGACGTAACGATTTCAAAAGATCCGCAAGTCGTATTATCCGCAGATAAGCTATTCCTACCGGGTGTGGGAACCGCCAGCGAAGCGATGAAGAACCTAGAAGAGCGCGATCTGATCAGCTTGGTAAAACAGGTAGAAAAGCCATTACTAGGTATCTGTTTAGGCATGCAACTGTTGGGCAAAGTGTCTCAAGAGAAAGGGCAGAAAGCCGACGAGTTAGTTGAGTGTCTTGGACTTTGTGATGGCGAAGTGAAGCTACTACAAACTGGCGATTTGCCGTTGCCGCATATGGGGTGGAACACGGTCTCTGCAAAAGCAGGTAATCCACTTTTCAAAGATATTGAAGAAGGAGAGTATTTCTACTTCGTGCACAGCTTTGCGATGCCTGTTGGGGATTACACGATTGCGGAATGTGAATACGGCAACCCGTTCACAGCAGCAGTACAAAGCGGTAACTATTACGGCGTGCAATTCCACCCTGAGCGTTCTTCAAAAGCGGGCGCGAAGCTTATTCAAAACTTCTTAGAATTATAAAAGGGATTTAGTGTGATTATTCCAGCTCTTGATTTAATTGAAGGACAGGTGGTTCGCCTTTATCAAGGTGATTACGGCCAAGTAACTGAGTACAAAGTCGACCCAGCAGAGCAGTTCAACTTGTACCACCAAGCTGGTGCTAACTGGCTGCACTTGGTGGATTTAACTGGCGCGAAAGACACGACAGCACGTCAACTTGATTTAATTGCAAAGCTACTAGCAAGCACGCCAGCGAACATCCAAATCGGTGGCGGAGTGCGCACAGAGCAAGACGTGATTGAGCTGCTAGAAGCGGGGGCTCAGCGTGTTGTCGTTGGCTCAACAGCAGTAAAACAGCCAGAGCTTGTGAAAGGTTGGATGGAAAAATACGGTGCAGAGAAAATCGTTCTCGCGCTAGACATCAACATCGATCAAGACGGCACACGTAAAGTAGCGATTTCTGGTTGGCAAGAAGATTCAGGCGTGACTATCGAAGCTCTGATCAACGATTACCTGACGGTAGGTTTGCAGCACGTGCTTTGTACGGACATTTCTCGTGACGGTACGCTAGAAGGCTCAAACGTAGAGCTTTATGTCGACCTATGTAAACAGTGCCCACAAGTGCAGTTTCAATCTTCAGGTGGCATTGGCTCATTAGCAGATATCGAAGCGCTAAAAGGCAGCGGTGTGGCTGGTGTGATTGTTGGTCGTGCGCTGTTAGATGGTAAATTCACAGCAGAGGAGGCATTTGCATGCTGGCAAAGCGAATAATTCCATGTCTTGATGTTCGTGATGGACAAGTGGTGAAGGGCGTCCAGTTCCGCAACCACGAAATCATTGGCGACATCGTTCCTCTGGCGCAGCGTTATGCGGAAGAAGGCGCTGACGAGCTTGTGTTCTACGATATTACCGCTTCAAGTGATGGGCGTGTCGTTGACAAAAGTTGGGTCGCTCGCGTTGCTGAAGTGATTGATATTCCCTTCTGTGTCGCTGGTGGTATTAAATCAGCGGAAGATGCAGCGCGCATTCTTGAGTTTGGTGCAGACAAAGTGTCTATTAACTCACCTGCATTGGCTAACCCGCAACTGATTACTGACCTTGCTGATAAGTTTGGTGTGCAATGTATCGTCGTTGGTATCGATTCATACTACGACAAAGAGACAGGCAAGTATCAGGTTTACCAGTTTACTGGCGATGAAGAACGCACCAAAGCAACTCAATGGGAAACACGTGATTGGGTGCAAGAAGTACAAAAGCGTGGCGCTGGTGAAATCGTACTGAACATGATGAACCAAGACGGCGTACGTAACGGTTACGATATTGAACAACTTAACATGGTGCGTGAAGTGTGTAACGTGCCATTGATTGCATCGGGTGGGGCAGGTGCTATGGAGCACTTTGCGGAAGCATACCAAAAAGCAAATGTGGATGGCGCGCTTGCCGCATCGGTATTCCACAAACAAGTCATCAATATTGGTGAACTAAAGCAGTATTTGAAACAACAAGGCATTGAGGTACGACTATGAGTGTGAAAGCCGCCGAAGTAAGTTCGCTAGTTGAGCGAATCAACTGGGAAAAGGTGGATGGTCTGGTACCTGCTATCGTACAAGATTTCCAATCAAGCCAAGTGCTTATGATGGGTTATATGAACCAAGATGCGTTGGCAAAAACGGGCGAAACAGGTCAAGTGACGTTTTTCTCTCGTACCAAGCAGCGTCTTTGGACGAAAGGTGAGACCTCCGGCAACGTATTGCAACTAGTGAACATTCAGCTCGATTGCGACAACGATACGCTACTGGTGAAAGTGAATCCCATTGGTCCTACGTGTCACTTGGGTAACACAACTTGCTGGGATGTGGACCCTCAAGAGGAGTCACAAATGGTGTGGCTTCATCAACTTGAGCAGCTATTGGCTGCCCGCAAGAGTGCCGACCCAGATTCCTCTTATACTGCCAGTCTTTATGCCCGTGGCACCAAGCGTATTTCGCAAAAAGTGGGCGAAGAAGGCGTTGAAGTCGCGCTTGCGGCGACGTCGGGCGATAAGGCGGAGTTAGTGTGTGAATCTGCAGATTTGATTTATCACTTAATGGTATTGCTTCAAGACCAAGGCTTATCGATGAATGACGTAGTGAACAAACTGAAAGAGCGTCATAAGTAAGCTTGCGATAAGTGAAAGCCCCTATGCTCTCGAGCCTAGGGGCTTTTTACTTTAGTGTTCTTGATTCGGGGCAAAAACCGGCAACAGTGCTGGTGGCGATTAGATTCTGAATCACGCTCGTCCCTCGCTGTTCAGAATGACGGTATATTTTCTAATGGTACTTGCAGTAGAGTTATTTACTTCAAATAGGTACATATATTCACGTCACTCCAACGAACCTAGGCGAAGTCAAGAATCCAATTAAATCGAGCTCAATAAGCTAGGAGTGGATGATCTTACCCACAACACTTCTTAAATTTCTTACCGCTTCCACAGATACACGGGTCGTTACGACCTACTTTTAGGCTACTCACTGGTTGGTTTAGGCGAGGATCTTGTTCTGGTTCTTCTTCTAGCTCTTCTTCTGGAAACGTGCCGTCAATGTAGTACCAAAGCCCATTTTCTTTCACGAAACGAGAACGCTCTGTCATACAGTAGCGTTTGCCGTCTTCATCAAAATAAGCGCTAAACTCTACAAAGCCTTCATTGTCATTACTGCCAGCTTCTGTTTTTACAACTTCAAGCTTGCACCAATCGCTGTCGATAGATTGGGCAATGCCTTCACGTTGCTCTTCTGCATTACAGCTTGGGTGGTATGTGTTCACCACGTAATCCACTAGACCTAACACATGCGCGCTGTAACGAGAGCGCATTAGCTGCTCCGGAGTGGTGACGTCAGCGTGGTTATTGTGGGCAATTTCACAACACTGTTGGTAGGTGCGGTTAGAGCCGCAAGGACAAGAAGAAGCCATAAAATGAAATCTCGATTAATTAAGCGGTAAAAACAAACAACCCCACATAAGTGAGGTCGCAGGTATTCTTTGGGGCATTATAGCCGTTTAGGGCGTTTGAGACAGCAGTTCTTGAGCCCATTCCGTCGATTGATTAAAAGCGTCTGCTAATTGAGGTTCGGTTAATTTAAGAACGGTGCAATATCGCTCGGCTAACTCCCAGTCCGCTTGTTCGTAGGCGATCGTCATCGAAAGTAAGTGACCAAGTACGCCTTTTCGACTGGTTAATGCGAGTTTTATATCTTCGTCAACGGGGATATCTTCAATGACATCCGAGAGCGGTTGATCGAGCAAAGATCCGAGCAAAGAAAACATGCCTGTCAAAAAAGCCTGCCCAGGGTCATACCTAGTGTTCATTTGACTAAGTAGCAGTTCACACATTCGTGCACGCTGAATCGCTAAAGAGTAAAGAGAGTCAGGTTTATCTTCTTGAACGGAGGCAATTGCAACTAAGGAAATAAAGCGTCGTAGTCGCTCTTCACCCAGATAAATAAGCGCCTGTCTGAACGATTTGATCTTAGTCGTTAATGTATATCCTGAATTTACGTAAGTAAGCAGCTTGTATGACAGCGTCACATCAATCGAAAACAGACGTTCAACCTCATTGAAGTCGATGGGCTTATCTGCAATCTCTTTACAAAGTTGGATGACGGTAAGAAACGCGGGGTTCAACCGTTTTTTCTGGATCATCTCAGGTTTGCTAAAAAAATACCCTTGAAAATAGTTAAAACCGGCTTCTAGAGCTTGCTCAAACTCTTCATAGGTCTCTACCTTTTCCGCAAGAAAGTCGATTTTAAATGGGCTCAACGCCTGAATAAAAATGGCAGCTTTCTTGATCGGCACAAGTCTAATATCAAACTTGATCATGGAAACGTATGGAAGAAAACGCTTCCAAGCTTTCGTCGGAACAAAATCATCCAGAGCAATTTTGTACCCGCACTCATGAAGGTGCTTGATGGCTTCTAACAGTTCTTCTGTCGGTTGGCAGTCTTCAAGGACTTCAATGACGAGAGATTCTTTAGGAAACAAAGTTGGGACCAAGTTCACCAAGCTTTGATGCGGAAAGTTAACAAAGCCAAGTTTGTTTCCTAATGTGTTGTAATGCGTCGACAAAAAATGATCGGATAGCAGTCGACTAGTAGCCAGCTCTGGTTCTACTTCAGGGAAGGTATTTTTAGGGCCGTCTCGAAAGAGGAGTTCGTAACCTATGGTTCGTTTTTCTCTATCCAGAATCGGTTGGCGAGCTACGTAAGAATACTTCAATTAGGTACTTCGTTCTGTTTAACTTAGTATTATGATAATAGCGATTTTTTACAAAATATCTACGACTTGAGCGTGAATCTTCTACACGCTCTACATGCTTAACGCAAATTCTGTATGAACGGTCTCGTTTGCAGGTCAAAACTATCAGAATTTACTTTTAAAACTGAGCCTTGCGTATACCAATCCCCTAAAACAATTCGGGTCTTTTTAATGCCATCGACGTCAAAAAAATGTGTGTTCGGGCGATGTGTGTGACCATGAATCATTATGTTGACGCAGTTCTGAGACATCACTTTCTCGACCTCATTTTGGTTAACGTCCATGATATCTAATGACTTGCTCATTTTATCATCACGAATATCGGATTGAACTTTTGAGACAATTTTCTTCTTAATGAACCAAGGAATACGGTTAAACAACCATTGTAGCCATGGCTTGTGAACGGTTTTTCTAAACTCTTGGTATTTCACATCGTCAATGCAGAGCGTATCGCCATGTAGGATTACGGCTTTTTGACCATAAAGATCAATCGTGCAGACATCGTCGAGTAATGTCATACCGGTTTCTTTGCAAAAGCGTTTGCCGAGTAAAAAATCTCGATTGCCTTGGATGAAAAAAGTTGGCACACCCGCATCCGTCAGTGCTTTAAATTCTGCACGGATTTGGTCTGCAAAAGGGGTGTTGTCATCGTCACCAATCCAGAACTCAAACAGATCGCCGAGTACATAAAGTGCATCAGCTTTTGTTGCTTCTGTTCGCATGAACGTCACAAAACATTCCGTGATATCAGGACGTGATGGGGTAAGGTGAAGATCGGAAATAAATAATGTCGTCATAGAAATAAGGGGAAGCTATGCCTCCCCATTAACTTATCTTTTAAAAATAATTCCTAAGAATTACTCTTCAATTGTTGTACCAGTGATTACTACGTCTTCTAGAGGTACGTCTTGGTGCATGCCGTAAGAACCAGTGCTAACGCCTTTGATCTTATTTACGATGTCCATGCCTTCGATTACTTCACCGAACACACAGTAACCCCAACCATCTAGGCTTTCGCTACGGAAGTCTAGGAATGTGTTGTTGTTTACGTTGATGAAGAACTGAGAGCTTGCTGAATGCGGCTCCATAGTACGTGCCATAGCAAGTGTACCCACTTTGTTGCTTAGGCCGTTGTTTGCTTCGTTCTTGATAGGTGCACGAGTCGCTTTTTCACGTAGACCAGACTCCATACCACCACCTTGGATCATGAAGCCGTCAATAACACGGTGGAAAAGCGTGTTGTCGTAGAAACCGTCGCGGCAGTACTGAAGGAAGTTTGCGCTTGTCTCTGGCGCTTTCTCTTCGTTTAGTTGAATCTTGATGTCACCAAAATTAGTGTGAAGGGTGATCATGCTACTTTCCTTTACTGTGTTGTGTTGAGCCCGAGATTCTAGCCTAAGTTCTAGTGCTTTAAAAACTCAGGAAGAGGAAATTCTTCGTTTTGTGCTTGAAGTTTAGCCGATTATCGTTTTATCGGTTAATTGCTATTACCTAACTAGGTTGGAGTTGATATACTCATCTTCTTTTATTCATTCACAATCATAGATAGAGATCATGTTAAAGATATATAACACACTCACAAGACAGAAAGAGGAATTCAAACCAATTACAGCTGGCAAAGTCGGTATGTATGTCTGTGGAGTTACCATCTACGATCTCTGTCACATTGGTCACGGTCGTACTTTCGTCTCTTTTGACGTTGTATCACGTTACCTTCGCTACTTGGGCTACGATCTGACGTTTGTACGTAACATCACAGATATCGACGATAAGATCATCAAACGTGCCGCAGAAAATGGTGAGTCTTGCGATTCATTGACTGAGCGTTTGATTGGTGAAATGCACGCTGATTTTGATGCGCTGAACATGAAACGTCCGGACGTTGAACCTCGTGCGACACAGTTTATTGCTGAAATCATCGAATTGGTTGAGAAGCTAATCGAGCGCGGTTTTGCATACGTTGCAGATAACGGTGACGTAATGTTTGAAGTAGGTAAATTCAACGAATACGGCAAGCTTTCTAAGCAAGACCTTGATCAGCTTCAAGCTGGCGCGCGCGTTGATATCGAAACAGCAAAACGCAGCCCTCTAGACTTTGTACTTTGGAAGATGTCAAAGCCGGGTGAACCAACGTGGGAGTCACCATGGGGTCCTGGTCGTCCAGGTTGGCACATTGAGTGTTCAGCAATGAACTCTTCAATCCTAGGTAACCACTTCGACATTCACGGCGGTGGTTCTGACCTTCAGTTCCCACACCATGAAAATGAAATCGCACAATCATGCTGTGCACACGATACACAATACGTGAACACATGGATGCACAGCGGCATGGTAATGGTAGACCGTGAGAAGATGTCTAAATCTCTAGGTAACTTCTTTACTATCCGTGACGTTCTTGGTCACTACGATGCTGAAACAGTGCGTTACTTCCTAATGTCTGGTCACTACCGTAGCCAGTTAAACTACAGCGAAGATAACCTAAACCAAGCACGTGCTTCGCTTGAGCGCCTGTACACATCTCTACGTGGTTTAGACCTAAACGCTGCGCCTGCTGGTGGTGAAGAATACGTATCTCGCTTCACTGCAGCGATGAACGATGACTTCAACACACCAGAAGCTTACTCAGTACTGTTCGACATGGCGCGAGAAGTTAACCGTCTGAAGACAGAAAACCTAGAGAAAGCGAGCGAACTCGGTGCGCTAATGCGTGAACTAGCTGACGTGATCGGTATTCTTCACCAAGATCCTGAAGCCTTCCTAAAAGGTGGTGCGGGTAACGATGATGAAGTGGCTGAAATCGAAGCTCTGATCAAGCTGCGTAACGACTCTCGTGCTTCGAAAGATTGGGCGAATGCAGATATGGCTCGTGACAAGCTGACCGAAATGGGCATTGTTCTGGAAGATGGTCCAGAAGGCACAACGTGGCGTCGTAAGTAATTGAATTTTCATTTTTAAAGGGCTGATAATTCAGCCCTTTTATTTTCCATTTCCATAAATTAAAACTTTAACTTTAGGTAATGCTCTGTGGCTCAGATGTATTTCTATTACTCAGCAATGAATGCGGGTAAATCAACAACGCTTCTTCAATCCTCTTTCAACTATCAAGAACGCGGCATGACGCCAGTTATTTTTACGGCTGCGCTAGATGATCGTTTTGGTGTCGGTAAAGTGAGCTCTCGTATTGGTCTTCAATCTGACGCACATTTATTTCGTCAGGATACCAATTTGTATCAAGAGATCGCAGATCTGAATGAGGTTGAAAAACGTCACTGTATTCTTGTTGATGAGTGTCAGTTCTTGTCGAAAGAACAAGTTTATCAACTTACTGAAGTCGTTGATAAGTTGCATATTCCAGTATTGTGTTACGGCCTTCGCACCGATTTTCTAGGCGAACTTTTTGAAGGCAGTAAGTATCTATTATCTTGGGCGGACAAGCTGGTTGAGCTCAAAACAATCTGCCATTGCGGCCGCAAAGCGAATATGGTTATTCGTACCGATGAACACGGCGTGGCAATTAAAGAAGGCGATCAAGTTGCGATCGGCGGTAACGATAAGTATGTCTCCGTATGCCGCCAACATTACAAAGAAGCACTCGGTAAATAAGCCGTATTGATACAGAAAAGCCACCGAACTTGGTGGCTTTTTGTTGTCGGTTAGAAAAAGTTAGACTAAGTCAAAACCAAACCGCTCGAGTAAAACCTGGTAAGAAGATTCGACTTGCTGAGGGATGTTCTGCTCGGTTTGAAATCCTTTCTCTGGATAGCTTTTTACGCGAGAGAAATCTTCCATTAGTGCTTCTAGCACCATCATTAATGGCATGTCTTCATTAATGTATTCAAAAAATGGAAGAGCCGCAGAGCTTACTTGGAGCTGAGTGTAGGGTGACTGCCACTGTTTTTCAAATGTCGCGATTGCTCTACGCTCCATAAACGGTTTTTGTACCAGAATAAACGAGGAACATTGTTTTCCTTCCTCTTTTAATCGTTGCTCAGTAAAGCGGACGTTTTCTCCGCTGTTTGTGGATTTAGTCTCGAGCAAAATTGCTTCGCTTGGAACGCCCGACAACTTTGCAATCTCGGCAAAGGTTTCTGCCTCGCTTTTTTCAAACAGTCCATCTGTGAAGCGACCTTCACCCCCTGAAAATACAATCAAAGGTGCCAACTTTTGGTGGTAGAGCTTGGCAGCGTGCTCCGCTACACGCACATCATTACTGCACATCACAAACAAACAGTCCGCAGGCTTCAGTTCATGTTTAAGTTGCATGTAATCCCAAAGCGTTTCTATATGTCTATAGAGTCTCATAGCGCATCCAAAGTTGAATTGAAGTGAAATCGATAACCAAGTGAGAGTAGTTTGTCAGCAAGAATACGCTTGTCAGCTTGCTCTGTGACGGGTGGAAGAGGTATCTCACTTCCGATTTTGTTTATGGCAGCTTGGTAGAACTCAGCCTTGCTGACAGTATGAGGTGTCGTAACATTAATGACTTGGTTGCTTAAATTGCCTAAGGCAAATTTCGCAGCCGAGACAGCATCATCTTGATGAAGCATATTAGCTGGTGCTTTACGACTAACTTGTTGAAGCCTTGCTGCAAAGCGAGATGGGTGTCTATCTGGCCCGATTAATCCGCTACAACGTAGAATAACAAAGCTAATATTCGAGTCGATAACATGCTGCTCTGCTTGAAGCATAATACGTGCATTGTCAGAGAAATAAGGGCTTTCGGCTGCTAAAGAGATTGACGCGTCAGCTTCTTCCATATCGGAAGCAAGGTTAGGGTAAACCGTTGTAGAGCTGATCATGAGAAGTTTTTCAACGTTGTTTTGCTTAGCTGCGTTGGCAAGTATTTGCCATTGCTGTGCATATTCTTGACCGCGTCCTTTACGAAATCCTGGAGGAAAAGCACCGATAACGTGCGTAATTTGATGCTGTTTGAGCAGCTCATCTAGCCGTGCTGTGGCGTTCAATTGATTGAAATCGAACAATGCGGAGTGAGTTAATGAGGTGGGTAACTCTTTTAATCGAGTTTGGCTACGACGAGTGACAACAACATAGTGTCCATCTTTCATCAATGTTTCTGCTAGCGGAGTTCCGAGCCAGCCTGCACCTACGATCAATGTATTTGCCATTTGGGTCTTCCTACTTACTTATGTCTGCCCGAATAGGTTGAGCAGTTCTGCTTTGGCTTGTTGATGGAGGGGATCTGAATGCCATTTCTGGTGCTGAATAAGGTCAACATTGACTTGCCAAGCCAGTTTTGTGAAATCATCCCCAACTTTTTTTAATGTATTAGGTGAATACGCGACTAAATGCTGTGGTAGAAAGCACCAACCAAACCCTTTATTCGCCAATTCCAACAAAATATAGTAGTTATCAGCGTACCAGATATCTGGGCTAAATGCTTGATTGAGACCACATGGCTCTGCACTTTTGGATCGTATGACCAATTGACGATGTTGTTTTAGTTGATCAATGTGAGTGATTTGCTGCTTTGCTAAAGGATGTGTTGAAGAGACATAGACATCAAATGCAATATTGCCAAGATTGGTGAAATCGATGTGTCTTGGCATTTGTAAATCACTCAAAATAATCCCAGTCGTGGCGCGTTCCGACTTAACCAATTCAATGATATCAGGGCTTGATGCCGTTAAGCATTCAACTTGTAAGTGTGGAAAGCGTTGCTCTAACTTCTTTAGCACATCCGGCAAGCGAGTCAGAGGAATCCCTTCATCAATAGCTAAGACTAATTTGTTCGTTGGCGTGGAAAAGAGCTGTGATGCCCTATTGTTTAGGCGGTCGAGTTGGCTGATTGTTGCTTGTGCATAAGGTATGAGCGCGAGGCCATTCTCAGTTAATTTAGGGTACCTGCCTGATCGATCGAAAAGCTCAACGCCACAGTCGATCTCCATATTCATGATGTGCTGGCTCACTACAGATTGAGCTCGCCCCAGTTTTCTAGCTGCTCCTGAAAATGATCCTGCTTCTGATGTAGCAATGAAAGCTTGCAGTTGTTCGATGGTAAACATATCGCTTAAACCGATGGTATCTAACTTTTGATTATCTAAATAATAGATAAAGTTCTAAGCATTGAGTAGAACTATTTGGATAGAGAAATATGACTCGTAACGAACGAATTTTTCATGCAGTACTTTTTGAGTTAATCGCACTCGCGATTATTGTACCAGCGGCTTCATTGATCACTGGAAAGGGCTCTAGTGATCTTGCGTTGGTTGGGGTCGGGTTGAGCATGTATACCGTGATATGGAACTACATCTACAACTTGTACTTTGATAAGTGGTTTGGTGACAATCGAGCTGAGCGAAGTTTAGCGATGCGGCTTGGACACACTATTGGTTTCGAGGGAGGATTAATCTTTATCTCTCTACCTGTGATTGCCTGGTTCTTAGAAATTACGCTTCTTCAAGCTCTAATGCTGGAAGCCGGCTTCCTCGTTTTCTTCCTATTTTATGCCACTGGTTTTAACTGGTTGTATGACAAGGTTCAACCATTTAGCAAAATGAAAAAGCGATTATTGCCACAGGCATCGACAGGAAAAATATAGGACTAAAAAACGCCACCGAGTTCGGTGGCGTTTTTTGTTCAAATTACACAGACAAAACTCTTAAAATCTTATCTGCATGTTCTGCAACTTCAATGCCTTCGTCTGTTAGATAACCACCGTCAGGCTGTGTACAAAGTTGCTTCTTATATAGACGAGCAACGGCTGCCTGCATTTCTTCTGACGCGTCTGTATGAACTTTAATACCAGTTGCAGCACTACTTAGGTCGAACTGAAGAAGTAGATTCAATTCGGCGATATGTTCAGCTGAATATTTCATAAATGATTCCTTTGCGCTTTTTTTACCAAGCTAGTCTGAAAAGTAGCGTTGGGCAACATTCAACGACAAGAAGTGTTAAGTATGGCGCTATCAGGCTGATATAACGCAGGATCTTTGTTCGAAAGGTCGAATACTTGTTAAGTATCAATGATACTTACGGTAGCGAATGATAGGCGCTATTTATTGCTTGATCTCCCAATAACAACGATTTTAGTAAACACGCCAAATAGCACTTGAAAAAATAGGGAAATAGAGCGATTATCCGCGCCTCTTTAAATGTTTCTAAATGTTACACCAGAATGAACTTTAATCAGTTTGACTCACTATTACCGCCACAAGCTGCGGAACGCGCGGCTGAAGTGGGGGTAGGCAAAGCAACGAAAGCTCCAATCAAATCTTTTCTGCTCGCCATTTCTGCGGGGCTTCATATTGGTATTGCTTTCATCTTCTATACCACAGTAACGACAGGCGCAGGCGAGCTGCCTTGGGGCATTACACGACTCATTGGTGGTCTGGCATTTAGCCTTGGTTTGATTTTGGTGGTGGTTACTGGCGGCGAGCTTTTCACTAGCTCTGTACTGACACTAGTTGCGCGTGCGAGTGGAAAAATCTCTTGGCAAGCACTTATCAAAAACTGGTTGGTGGTTTACTTTGGCAATATGGTTGGGGCCATTTTGCTCGTGGCCTGTATGCTAGTTACCAAGCAATATATGTTTGATCATGGCCAAGTTGGTCTTAACGCGATGGCGATCTCCCAACACAAATTACATCATGGTTTCTTTGCCGCTGTTGCGCTTGGCATTATGTGTAACGTACTAGTTTGTATTGCAGTTTGGATGACGTTTAGTGGGCGAACATTGACAGATAAAATAGCGGTCATGATTTTGCCTGTGGCTATGTTCGTGTCGGCAGGTTTTGAGCACTGTATTGCGAACATGTTCCAAGTACCTATGGCGATTGGTATTAAGTACTTTGCGCCAGAAGCGTTTTGGCAAATGACAGGGGCAGATATTGCAAACTACGCGGACTTAAACATGATGGGGTTCATCGTAAACAACCTAATTCCTGTTACGATAGGAAACATTATTGGTGGTGGCGTATTTGTTGGCATGTGGTATTGGATGATTTATCTACGCGATGAAGATAACCATTTGCGATAAGTTTAGAAGATCACAAGAAAGGCGAACCAGATGGTTCGCCTTTCTTTTTACTTGTCTCTGCAAGTGTCAAATAAGTCGAGTCATGCTAAATCAACTCTTCGTTGATGCCAAAATCGGTTGGGAGCCAATGAGAAGTTACTTCCTTTGGTTCTTGAACGAGCCAATCCAGAGGTGCATCGGACAGGAGTTCATCGTAATTTTCTTTGATCATTAAGACATCCATGTACGTCTCTCCAAGTTTGTGGTCACTGCCTTTACTTTAAAATTAGAACATGTCAGTCACGTGATCAATGCATGACGATTCGATTGATCACTTATGTTGCTATGTTTCTGGTTGCGTATGGGTTTTGGGGGCTTATCCACATTTTCTGTGGATAACCTGTATCAAAGGTCGTGCGTATCTAAACTTGCAAAGAAAATTTCATAAAATTAGAGGCTTATATCAAAAAGAATTCTGCCTGACTTTTCATCTGAAAGCGTCTTGATGAGTGCTCGAAGAATAGTTGAGTTATTCAGTTATAAGTACGTTCGACTTGGCAACATGAGTTGTTTAACGGGCTTTACCCACAAGCGCCAACTAACCGTGAGTTTTGGTCGATTCGGGTTGCTCGATTTTTATCTTTATTCGGCCTTCTTTGGTTTGTACCCAGCGCAATGTCATTTCTAACGTTATGGTTACGGAGGCACTCAACATGACGAAAATAGCCAGCATAATTACTAACTGGTATTTAATCGCAACCATCGGGCTCGCGCCACCTAGAATTTGACCGGTCATCATACCCGGTAAGGTAACCAGCCCTGTAGTGGCCATAGAAGCTAAAGTCGGGGCAAGGGACTTTCTAAGAGCCTCCTGAATGAAGGGGAAGGATGCGTAGCGAGGAGAGGCTCCAAGTGAGATTGCAGCCTCATATTCTGTTTGTCTCTGCTCAAAAGCCGTAAACAAATTCTGAAGAGCGATGATATTACTACTCAAGCTGTTACCCAATAACATACCAGCAAGTGGGATCATGTACTGCGCATTGTAAATAGGGGATGGTTGCACTAAGCCTGCTGTAATTGCTATCAGAAGTGGTATTAGACCACAGGTAAGGCCCGTTAGTAGAGGAAGCATAAGTGGCTTTTTAGGTAAGCGAGCTTTTCCCGCAATTGAGCTGGCACCAATCAGTAGCATGATGGCAAGCCAAAGTATATTGACAAGTAAGCTGTTTAATTGAAAAAGATATTCTAAATACACGCCAATCAATATGAGCTGAAGTGTCATTCGGATAACACTGATTATGGTGTCTTTTGCTATCCCTAATTTGTAGCGGGCATTGATAAAGAAGGGGACCAATAAAATCAAACCAAACAGTGCCAGTTTGACCCAGCTTATATCCACCACGTTATCCATAATCGCTCCTTGAAAGTACGCGAATAATTGTATCTAAGCCTCTCCTTTATATGAACCACTACGTGCACTTTTTGCTGTTCTTAAAGTAAATCTTGAGTGCTATTTTCGACATTAATACGCAGCATTTTGTTTACAAACGGTTATCTTTTTCGGAGTTTTTAAGTCGATTTATGGCATGGTAATTACGATTTAAATGTGATCGATGTTTCTTAAATGTTGGTTATTTAACAACTCCTTAAAAGACTTATTTTGTCACATCTGTTCATGTTTTTTAATAAATAACATCAATCCATCATATCTCTGGATGAGCTCAAAAAAGTGTTGAATTACAAGGTCTGAGGTCGCTTATTTGATTGAACCCTACTATTAGTATGGTCTAACATTTTCCATTAGAGATTGTAAAAAACTTAAGCTTGGTTACGCGGGCTTTTCAATAACACTAGATACAAAATAGGCAAATGTATGAGTGATGTTAATAAAATTGAGAGTGGTGAAAAACGCTCCCTGGAGTGGAAGTCGTTCCTCTTCATTGCAGTTGTTCTCTTCCCAATTCTGAGTGTGGCCTTTGTTGGCGGCTACGGGTTCATCGTTTGGATGTTGCAAGTCTTCTTCTTTGGGCCTCCAGGCGCACACGGCATGTAAGCCAGTGAGCTCATAACCACACTTTTGAAAAGATTTTAAGAGAGCAAATAATGAAATCATTAATCATTAAACTGTGGCGTACCATGACGCGCCCAGCTGTACATATCAGCCTAGGTGTGCTGACTATGGGCGGCTTTATTGCTGGTGTTATCTTTTGGGGTGGCTTTAACACCGCTCTAGAAGCAACCAACACAGAAGAATTCTGTATTAGTTGTCACACAATGCGTGACAACGTATACGTTGAGCTACAAGAAACGGTGCACTGGAAAAACCACTCTGGTGTTCGTGCTACCTGCCCTGATTGTCACGTTCCACATAACTGGACAGATAAGATCGCTCGTAAGATGCAAGCTTCTAAAGAAGTATTTGCACAAGTATTTGGCAACTACGACGAACCGGGTGTGTTCGAAGAGCGTCGTATCGAACTTGCTAAACACGAATGGGATCGTTTCTCGGCAAACAAATCTCTGGAGTGTAAAAACTGTCACAACTACGAATCGATGGATTTCGAGCAAATGTCTCCAACCGCTCGTATCCAAATGAAGCAAGCCGCTGAGAAAGATCAAAGCTGTGTTGACTGTCACAAGGGTATTGCGCACAACCTACCAGCAGGCATGGACAGCATTGGCGGTATCGTGGGTGATCTAGAGGGTATGACTTCTAACACGGATTACGGCGTTGGTCAGCAACTCGTGAGCGTTCGTCACCTACCAATTTACTTTGATGCGCAAGGCAGTAAAGAAGCTGGTCTTCTTAATCCTGCATCGACCGTTAAAGTTCTTGAAGACAAAGGCGAGTTTGTTGAGATAGAAATTGACGGTTGGCGCAAAGCAAAAGGTTTTGGTCGTGTAATTCAAGAAGACTTCGGTAAGAACATTGCGACTGCGTCTCTGATGAAAGAAGCAGCAACAGACAGCAATATTGTGACGACTGGTGAGAAAAAAGTGGATGAGTTAACAGGCCTTCCTTGGGAAAAAGTAGCGGCGAAAGTATGGATTAAGAAAGAGTCTATGCTGAACGACATCAATCCTGTTTGGGAAAAATCTCGTGAAGCCTACAAGACCAATTGTTCTGTATGTCACACTCAACCTGCGGAAGCGCACTTCGACGCGAACACCTGGCCAGGTATGTTCGACGGTATGTTGGCGTTCGTTAACCTAGATACAGACAGTGAAGCACTGATCTTGAAGTATCTACAGAAACACTCTTCAGATTATGCTGAAGGTCACCACTAATAAGCGTCGGATTGGAGTAATTTTAAATGGCTATTACACGAAGAAGTTTTCTTAAAGGTGTAGCAACCACAAGTGCAGCGTCAGTAATTGGTCCTAGCTTATTGGCGTCCGCCTCAGCAAATGCCGTTGAGACGACAGGTACTTGGAAAGTAACCGGTTCTCATTGGGGCGCGTTCCGCGCCCACATCTACGCGGGTAAAGTTCAAGAGATCAAGCCGCTAGAGCTAGACAAAAACCCAACAGAAATGTTGAACGGCATTAAGGGTATTATCTACAGCCCTTCACGTGTTCGTTACCCAATGGTTCGTCTAGATTGGTTGAAGAAACATAAATACAGCGCGGATACTCGCGGTAACAACCGTTTCATCCGAGTAACTTGGGATGAAGCGCTAGACTTGTTCTACCGTGAGCTAGAACGTATTCAAAAAGACTACGGCCCATGGGCGCTGCATGCAGGTCAAACAGGTTGGAACCAAACGGGTTCATTTAACAACTGTACTGCGCACATGCAACGTGCAGTAGGTATGCATGGCAACTTCATCACTAAAGTAGGTGACTACTCGACGGGTGCAGGTCAAACCATTATGCCGTACGTGCTAGGTTCAACCGAAGTGTACGCACAAGGTACGTCTTGGTCTGAGATCCTAGAAAACTCTGACAACATCGTTCTTTGGGCTAACGACCCAGTGAAAAACCTTCAAGTAGGTTGGAACTGTGAAACGCATGAGTCGTTTAAGTACCTTGCACAACTAAAAGAAAAAGTGGCGAAAGGTGAGATCAACGTTCTATCTGTAGACCCAGTGAAGAACAAAACTCAGCGCTACTTAGAGAACGATCACTTGTACATCAACCCGCTGACAGACGTAGCGTTCATGCTCGCTGTGGCACACGTGTTGTACAACGAAAACCTGTACGATAAGAAATTCATTGATACTTACTGTCTCGGCTTTGAAGAGTTCATTCAATACGTTCAAGGTAAGACAAAAGACAAAGTAGAGAAGACGCCTGAATGGGCAGCAGCGATTTGTGGTGTGAAAGCGGACAAGATCCGTGAATTCGCACGCATGCTAGTCAGCGGTCGTACACAGATCCTGATGGGTTGGTGTATCCAGCGTCAAGAGCACGGTGAGCAGCCATACTGGGCAGCGGCTGTGGTTGCTGCAATGGTTGGTCAAATCGGTCTACCTGGCGGTGGTATCTCTTACGGTCACCATTACTCAAGTATCGGTGTGCCTTCTACTGGTTTCGCGGGCCCTGGTGGTTTCCCTCGTAACCTTGACCAAGGTATGAAACCGAAGTGGGACAACAACGACTTTAACGGTTACAGTCGTACTATCCCAGTTGCACGTTGGATCGACTGTCTGCTAGAACCTGGCAAAGAGATCAACTACAACGGCGGTAAAGTGAAACTGCCAGACTTCAAGATGATGGTTATCTCGGGTTGTAACCCATGGCACCACCATCAAGATCGTAACCGCATGAAGAAAGCGTTCCGCAAACTTCAAACGGTTGTAACGATCGAGTTTGCTTGGACTGCGACATGTCGTTTCTCAGATATCGTTCTACCGGCGTGTACGCAATGGGAACGTAACGACATCGACGTATACGGTTCATACTCGAACAAAGGTCTGATTGCGATGCATCGCCTCGTTGATCCATTGTTCCAATCTAAGCCTGATTTCCAAATCATGAGTGAACTAACTCAGCGTTTTGGTCGCAGCGAAGAATACACTCGTGGTATGAGCGAGATGGAATGGATCGAAAGCCTTTACAACGATTGTAAAAAAGCGAACGAAGGTAAGTTTGAAATGCCAGAATTCAACGAGTTCTGGGAGAAGAGCGTACTAGACTTCGGTGAAGGTAAACCTTGGGTTCGTCATGCGGACTTCCGTAAAGACCCTGAACTTAACCCACTAGGTACACCGTCTGGCTTCATCGAGATTACATCACGCAAGATCGGCCGTTACGGTTACGAACACTGTCAAGAGCACCCAATGTGGTTCGAAAAATCAGAGCGTTCACACGGTGGTCCTGGTTCAGATAAATACCCATTCTGGTTGCAGTCTTGCCACCCTGATAAGCGTCTGCACTCTCAGATGTGTGAGTCTGAAGAGTTCCGCGCGACTTACGCGGTACAAGGTCGTGAGCCGGTTTACATCAACCCAGCGGATGCCAAAGCAAAAGGCATCAAAGATGGTGATTTGGTACGTGTATTCAACGGTCGTGGTCAGCTGTTAGCTGGTGCTGTTTTGACTGACAGCTACCCACGTGGCGTTGTTCGTATCGAAGAAGGTGCATGGTACGGTCCTCTAAACGAGAAAGAGGGCGCAATCTGTACCTACGGTGATCCTAACACGCTGACGCAAGACATCGGTTCTTCTGAGCTTGCACAGGCGACTTCTGCGAACACATGTATCGTAGACTTCGAGAAGTTCACAGGTAAAGTGCCGCCAGTCACTTCATTTGGTGGTCCGATTGAAGTTGCTTAATTAGTGCAGTTTGCATAAATCGAAATACCAGCCTCAGAGCTGGTATTTTTTTATCAAAATTTCAGTGAGCGTTGTCTCAATAGTAACTTCATAACGTTAAGCGAGACTGGTATTCGTGATGATAGTAACGAATTGGGTGAGACAAGCAGGAGATAATGCGCCAAGCTAAACAATAATAATTAAGTGAGTAGACTCTTTATGGCTCAGAGCATTCAATTAGCAAATCACACTGAGATCACTGTGAATAACAATGACTTCCAAGTTGAAGTCGAGGGTAATCAATTACATTTTTCTTTTGCTGGTCTTCACAATAAAACCTTTACCGACCGTGAAGTGTTATTCGAAATGCCGTTTTTGTACGAGCACGAGGCCAACGTAATTGGGGATGGTTTTCAAATGTTGGCGCAAACGGCGGGAACGATCAATCACCCCGTTGATATTGGTCGCTGCCCAGACAATAATCCTTCTTATCGAATCTATCCTAAAGATGCCCCTAAGCGTTATTACAACTATTTAGTGGTGGAAGGCTCGGCTGGCTACACATTATTTGGCTTCACATCATGTCATCGCTTTGCAGGCTATTTTGATGTTGTACTGCGTGATGGGCATTGGGTTTTATCAGCCGCAATTGATGGTGAGTTGACTCAAGTGGCGGATTGGGAAAGTAATCAACTTGAGTCCGTGGCGGTACTCTGCGGTCAATCACTGTCCGAGCTTTATCAAACCTATGGCGAGATGATTGCAGAGCATCATCCTGTTCGCCAAGGTGTGACACAAGATGCGCCTGTTGGTTGGTGTTCGTGGTACGCGTACTACGCAGACGTGACAGAACAAAACATCATGCAGAACGTAGATTGTATGCAAGATAAGCTCGAAGACCTAGAGTGGGTACTTCTGGATGATGGCTATCAAGCCTTTATGGGCGATTGGTTAACCCCATCAGATAAGTTTTCTGGTGGCGTAAAAGAGCTCATTCATAACATCCGTGCAAAAGGAAAAAAGCCGGCAATTTGGATGGCGCCTTTCATTGCACAGCCTGAGTCGGAGATCTTCAAACAGCATCCAGATTGGTTTGTTCGCCACAAGGATGGTGGCTTACTTAAAGCAGAAGATGTCACATACGGTGGTTGGCGATGCACGCCTTGGTACATTCTCGATACTTCAAACCCTGAAGTGCAAGATCACCTAACTCATGTGGTCTCTGTTATGCGTCAAGAGTGGGGCGTTGAGCTATTCAAATTAGACGCAAACTACTGGGGCACGTTAAAAGGTAAACGAAGCCAATCGGGTGTCACCGGTGTAGAAGCCTACCGCATGGGTATGGAAGCGATCGCTAAAGGGGCAGGGGATGCATGGCTGTTAGGCTGTAACGCGCCAATGTGGCCATCTCTGGGACTTGTGGATGCAATGCGTGTTTCTGACGATGTAGAGCGTCATAGTCGTCGATTCGAGCAGATAGCCAGAGAAACCTTTTACCGTAGTTGGCAGCACCGAAAACTGTGGCAAATTGATCCGGATTGCGCGACATTCACTTCATTAGCTAATCAATCTGCATCCAGAGAAGAGTATGAATTTCATCGCACGGTGTTATTAGCGAGTGGTGGTTTGCTGCTGTCTGGCGACCCACTCCCTGAGATTACGCCGTTTGCTAAGAAGACACTGGCTAAGCTCATGTTACGTCAACAACGTAACCAGCAATCTGCAAAGTTTACCGCTTTGAGTTTAAATCACGCGTTTTTAAAACTAACGACGAAGAATGACCTCCATTGTTTGTTTAATTATGCGAGTTACGGAGCGATGGAATTTACGCTGACGTCTGATCAACCGGTGGACTGGTATGATTACTGGACAGGGGAAAAGCTAAACCAAGAACCTTGCCAGTTGTTAATGGTGAGCGTTGATAAAGGGCTCAATGCGAAAGCGATCGTTACAGCATAGCGTGAAGTAAATCGCCCAATACCGAGATCAAGAAAGGAGCCTATTGCGGCTCCTTTCTCGTTTTGATGCTCTGGACGTTAGAACTCGAATAAAAAGTAATACCCGTATCCAACAATAAACGCAGGAATGGACGAATAAATTGTCGCGACCAAAGCAGCTTTCGGTGCCATTGCAATGGCGGGGAATAGGGCGTCACCATCGTTAGAAATCGCATTGGCCAGTTGCGCAGAAAGTGGCGCTGCACCAGAAATGTATAGGCTAGTGACTAAAATTTGCGGTCCACAACCAGGCAACATACCAATGGCTAGGCCAGCTAATGGCATCCAAATTCCCCAATGAGAAAAGGTTTCTACAAGGTCGAGTCCAGAAAAATAGGTCGTCAGTTCAAACGCCAGAAACGCCACGATCACCCAAGCACTGACGAAGTTTGTGTCTTGAGCCGCTTTTTGAATTGGGTGCGAATCCACAATTTTTTCATCTTCAGAGACTGTTGACTGATAATCGCCGAGCTCTTTTGTCATCGCCCACAACGACATTGTGATCACCGCGAAGATAGCGCCTAGCCATTCAATGGTATTGGTCTGCAAAGACAACAGCTGATTAATATCTATTTGGAAAGACATTAACACAGCAACGACACTAGCAGGCACAATAAGCCATTTCCAAAATGCGCCTTGTAGATTGATTGCACGTTGTTCAAGGGGTGTGTGTCGGTCTGTCTGGTGTTGGCAACAAGCATGTGTCTGAGGTGCTTCTTTTGGTTCTGGTCGCAGAAAGTTATCAGCATGAAAAGCATTAACGACTAACCCTGAAAGAGTACCCACGATAATGCCTAATACAACCACGCCTAATCCAACACTTGGCTTGGCGGCAAGAAGTAAAAAGGCAGCGTCACCCATTGTTGAAGTAAGTACCGCGACAATCGCACCAAATCCCACTCGGCCACTAATAAATTGCGTTGTCACAACAATAGCGCCACCACAGCCAGGCAAAGCACCCAATAAAGAAGCAAAGAAAACCTGATGATTACGCGAGCGATGGTAGAGCTCGGTAATTCGATTGGTTTTCGACATAAAGTTTGAAAGATAATGATAAATAGCCAATGTGGCAGCAACATAGCATGACACTGCCCAGAATGAGTCGGATAGCGTCTGTACGGCTACGTCACGTGTATTTTCATTGCCTAGCAAAATGAGCATGACGATAGGGATCAGCAATCGCTTATAAGCTAAACGAAACTGAGTAGGCTGAAACAACTGTTGTGCAGAGTGTAATAATTGGGTCGCGTTCATCGTTTACTCAAATGCAAATAGGAATAATTATCATTATATGTAAATGAGATTTATTCGCAATAGCATTGTGAACTTTTCTTCGTGTCAAACTCTCTGAAATCAGGTAAAGTATCGGCCTTTGTGAGCAAACACGCCCTAATTAACTGTATTAGGCGGCGTATAAAATTGACTTGAATAGGAAGAAACATGATTCTAGTTGTAGGTCATAAGAACCCAGACAGTGACAGTATTTGTAGTGCACTCGTTGCAACTGAACTTCTAAAAGCGCGTGGCGTTGAAGCTATGCCAATTCGCCAAGGCGAAATCAACCGTGAAACTCAGCACATCCTAGAAGTTGCTGGCGCTGAAGTTCCTGAGCTTCGCACATCAGTTGCGGGTGAGACCGTTTGGCTAGTAGATTACTCAGATCTAGCACAAGCACCAGACGATATCGCAGAAGCTGAAATTGCGGGTATTGTTGACCACCACCGTCTAGGTGACGTGATGACAGTAAACCCAATGGAAGCATGGATCTGGCCTGTTGGTTGTACCAACACTGTTCTATTCAACATGTTCAAGATTGAAAGTCACGCGATTACTCCACAAATTGCTAAGCTAATGATGTCAGCAATTCTATCTGACACAGTAGGTTTTGCTTCTCCAACTTGTACACAAAAAGACAAAGATGCCGTTGCTGAACTAGCGGCAATCGCAGACGTACAAGATGTTGACGCGTTCACTAAAGATCTTCTAATTGCTAAAACAAACATCGAAGGTCTATCAGCGGCTGAGCTTGTTGAGAAAGACCTTAAAGGTTACCCATTCAACGGTCGTGACGTAGTGGTTGGTCAAGTTGAACTTGCAACTCTTGAGCAAGTTGACGGTATGATCGAAGCACTAGAAGCAGACCTAGAATCTCGTTGTGAGAAAGATAACCTAGCGTTCGCTGCTGTAATGCTAACAGACATCACGACTGCTCAAACTCGTCTTCTATACAAAGGTGAGTGGGCTGAGAAGCTTGTTAAGCACGAAAAAGACGGCATGCTAATGATGGAAAACACGCTAAGCCGTAAGAAGCAAGGTTGGCCTTGGCTTCAAACTGAGCTAGCTTAATTTTCTAGCATATACTTTAAATGCCCGCCTAGCTGCGGGCATTTTTCTATGGGAAATAGGAGACGAATATGTCTGAGCAACTGACCCAAGAGCTGATGGATACCATTAATCGCTACAACGAAGAGCAACGTTTAAAGTACTGCGTAAAAGAGATTGTGGCGAATCGTAAGGTTTGGATTCTGAAAGACGAACATGGCTGTGTCATGTTAAATACAGAAGATGATGATTGTGTACCAGTATGGCCAAACGAAGAGTTCGCTTTGCAATGGGCGAATGGTGATTGGGAAGATTGCGAGCCAGAAGCGATCTCTCTAAACAAGTGGCACAGCCGTTGGACCTCTGGTCTAGAGGATGACGAGCTATCGATTGTTGTATTCCCAAATCAAAATGAAGAAGGGGTCGTATTGTTTCCTGACGAGTTTGATTTTGAACTGCGCAAACAAGCGAGCCGCCGTTAGTTTTTTGATTAGTACCCATGCAATAAAGAAGCCTGCGTTAAAGCAGGCTTCTTTACATTTGCACGATTACATCTTTGATAAGCTATTTTGTTTGATGGCTTGGCGCTTTATAAAAGTGGCTTTCGACTAGTCGTTGAGTAATAGGATGCTCGGGATGAGTCAATACTTGGTTGGTCTCGCCAAACTCGACCACTTCACCTTCATGCATCACCATCACTTTATCAGTAATATGCTTAACAATGCCAATATGCTGAGACACGTACACAAATGACAATCCCATCTCTTCTTGCAACTCGAGGAATAAGTTAATGATCTGCGAGCGCATTGCCATATCCAAACCGTTTAACGCCTCATCAGCGACAATGATGGAAGGTTGAAGAATAAGTGCACGAGCCAAACACACGCGCTGTTTTTGACCGGCAGCTAGCATTTGTGGATAAAAATAGGCGTGCTCAGGCAGCAATCCTACGCGGAGCAGGGTGTTCTTTACACGCTGCATGCGTGCATCTGGCGGCATGTTGGTATTTCGCTTTAGCGGACCTTCTAAAATACGACCAATCTGGATTCGTGGGTTTAACGATGTGTTTGGATCTTGGAAAATCATGCGGATGAGCTTGCAGCGTGTCGCGTAATCTTTGTGCTCCAATCGTTCGCCATTCACACGGATCTCTCCGGAGCTTGGTTCAACAACGCCAGCAAGCATACGAGCTAGTGTGGATTTCCCTGACCCGTTTTGACCAATAAAACCAATAGTTTGTCCTGGCTCTAAAGTAAAGCTTACCGGTTTAACTGCCTCATTAACCTGACGTTTGAACAGACGGGAGCGCGTAACAAATTGCTTCGATAAATTATCGACTTCAAGTAACGCACTCATGACTTTTTCTCCGTGTTCAATGGAAAGTGGCAGTTAAATTTATGATTCTTAATTCGTCTGGTGTGTGGAATTTCTACACATTGTTTCTGCGCATATGGGCAACGTGGTCCGAGGCGACAACCGATAGGCAGATGCTGCAATGGCGGAATCGAGCCCGGTAGGGATTGGAGTTTTTGCTTGTGTGGTACCCAATCATTAAAGTCAGGCATCGCTTTAAGCAAGGCATCGGTGTACGGGTGCTTGGGTGCCGCAATGATTTTACTGGTATCGGCAGACTCCACCGACTGACCACAATACATTACCGTAATACGCCCTGCCCACTGTGTTATGGTCGCTAAGTCGTGGCCGATAAGCAAAATGGTTGTGTTATTAAGTTGGTTCATGCGGCTCAACAGACGCAAAATTTGCGATTGAGTAATCGGGTCTAAGTCGTTGGTTGGCTCATCTGCGATCAGCAATTTAGGTTTGGTCGCAATCGCCATGGCAATCATGACTTTTTGACACTCACCATCAGTCAGTTCATAAGGGTAGCTACCCATTAAACGCTTGTGATCTTTAATACCCACTTTATGCAAAAGCGCGATGGCCTGTTTTTTACGCCATTTAAATCGCTCCCACCATTTCCCTTCAAATGCGCGAGATGGAATGGATTCAATCAATTGACGCCCGACTTCCTCTGAAGGATCAAGACAAGTTGAAGGTTCTTGGAAAATCATCGCAATATCACGAGCAATGACGCGCCGACGCTCTTTTGGTGTAAGCTGAAGCAAGTCAATATTGCCAAGGCGCATACGGTCTGCGGTGATGCGCCAGTTATCTTTACTTACCCCGACAATCGCTTTTGCAACTAAGCTTTTCCCTGAACCAGACTCACCTACAAGACCACGAATTTCGCCTTCGTTCAAAGTTAGGCTCATTCGGTCAACGGCTTTGACCAACCCTTGAGGTGTTTCGATCTCAATGGTCAAATGTCGAATATCTAACAACGGCATTATTCGATCCCCGCATTAAGCGCTTGACGTACACCTTCACCTACTAAGTTTAGGGTAATAACAGTAAACATGATGGTCAGGCCGGGTAGGGTCACTGTCCAAGGTGCAATATAAATAAGCTCGACAGAGTCACCTAATATTGCTCCCCACTCGGTGCTTGGGGCCTGTGCGCCTAGGCCAAGAAAACCCAGCGCCGTAATATCTAAAATCGCAGCAGACAGCGCGAGTGTGATTTCAGCGGCAATGACCGTCAGAATGTTAGGAAGAATTGAACTCCACAGTAAGTAGAAATCATTAGCGCCATCAAGGCGTGCTGCCATTATGTAGTCTTTTTCAACTTCGGTGTGGACTGCGATATAAACAGAGCGAATAAAACGCGGAATCAAAGCTAAGCAGATTGCGAGTAAAATATTGAACCCACCAAAGCCGAGAAATGCCACAAAAATGATTGCTAATAAGAGCGACGGGATCGACATGACGGTATCGAGCAAGTGGTTGAGAGTACTCGACAGTAAGCCTTTCGTCATACCTGCCAATACGCCAATTAAACAGCCTACAACGGCAGCAATTGCGGTGATGGCGACAGCAGCGCCAAATGTTAGCTGAGAGCCCATAATCAGGCGCGAAAGAATATCTCTACCTAAGTCATCGGTCCCCAAAAAGTAATCAACCGTTCCTGCTGGGGCCCATGATGGCGGCACAAGCAACTCACCTGACTGTGCTTGGGCGTCAAATGGTGCAAGTAGGGGCGCAAAAATGGTAATAAGGACGATAAACACCAAGCACCACAAGCCAAACATGGCTAGTCCGTTGGCGCGGTAGCTTCGCCAAAAACGCTCAAACTGTGTTGGAATACGCTCTTCCTGATAAACGTTATTTGTTAGCATACCATTCCTTTCGAACTAAAGGGTTAATCATCGCGCCAATCAAATCCGAGAGTATGTTAGCGGTAAGAACCAAAGTCGCAAGTACCATCACGCCAGCTTGGATAGATGCATAGTCTTGGCTTGCTAGCGCATCTAAAAGCCAACGACCAATACCTGGCCAGTTAAAAATAGACTCCGTGATGATAGCTAAGGTAATCATACTCGAAAGTTGAACACCAACTTTGGGAATGATAGGCGGTATCGCATTCCGCAATACATGTTGAGTTACGATTTCGCGGTTAGAAAGACCTTTGATTCTCGCTGCACGGATGTAGTTTTGGCTCATCACTTCCGCTACCGAGGAGCGCATTAGTCCGACAACCTGGGTGGTTGGAGCCAAAGCGAGCACCAAACATGGCAGCACCATATGCTCAATAACGCTTTGCAGTGCGTGAGCGCGGTATTCGCCTTTCGCCATGAATGCGTCGATAATGGCAAACCCGGTTACATGATCAATTTCGTAAAGTAAATCATACCGTCCCGCAACGGGAAAGAGTTGGTATTCCAATGAAAAGACCATGATAAGTAGCAGAGCTACCCAAAAGATTGGGGCGGAATAACCAGACATTGACATGAATGAAATGCTGGTATCGAGCCATTTACCTTGCTTCATCCCAGCCACGGTTCCAAGAGGAATGCCGATCAAAAGGGACACCAAAAAGGCAAAAAAGCACAGTTCCAAAGTGGCTGGGAATACAACGGCGAGCTCGTCGTAAATCGCATTGCCGTTTTTACTTATGCCAAAATCGAGTTGAGAAAGGTTGATTAAGTAAGTTTGCCAACCAGACCAAAAATCAACGTTTGCCCAGTGCGAGAGAGGGTCAAGGCGAAGCAGAGAAAAACCCACTAATGTAAGGATCATCAAAGTGATGATAAATAGGTTAAAGCGTCGAACGGTATACCAAAACATCAGTGAATTCTCTCAACTCTATCAAACGGTTGGGCATTGAAAGGGCTTGATTTGAAGCCTGTCAGCGATTTGTCGTGCACACGGAACTGCACGCCATGCGCCAGAGGAATAACCGGGAACTCTTGATTCAAAATGTTCTGTGCTTGGCGATATAGGTTCAAACGGTAACGCGGTTCTTGAGTTTCTAACGCCAAATCGAGCAAGAAATCGAAGTCATCGTTACACCACATGGACACGTTAAGGCCAACGCGGTCAGACTCGCAAGATAATAAAGGGCGGAAAAAGTTGTCAGGATCCCCGGTATCACCAATCCAACCTGTTAAAAGTAAATCGATATCGTTGATGTTCTCCAAATCCACACGTTCAAACCTATCATCGGTAAGTAGCGTTAATTTAACCCCAATATCGGCAAAATTCGCTTGGATTAACTCCGCAGTCTTACGAGGGCTTGGGTTAAAAGCACGTGGTTCAAGTGGTACCCACATGGTCAATTCTAGGCCGTCTTCGTAGCCTGCATCTCGAAGTAGTGCCAATGCATAATTCCGGTCATAACGAATTTTTACACTGTCTTTTTGATAAGCCCATGAATTAGGTGGTAGCAAGGTATAAGCTTGGGAGCCAGTTCCGTAGTAAACCGAATCTAAAATATTTTGACGGTTGATCGCTAAGTTAAGTGCTTGGCGAACTCGAGCATCACTCAGCGCGGTGGTTTCTGTGTTTATCGCAATAAAGGAAACGTTGTTAGCTGGTGTAGCCGTCAGCTCAAGGTTGTCATTTTCTTGAATGACAGGTATTTGGCTCGAAATAGGTGAAGAGAGTACGTCACACTCGTTTCTTAAAAGTTTAGCTAATGTACCCGTGCCTCTGTGAGATATATCGAATACAACTTGTTCCATTTTTGCTGGTGACTTCCAGTAATTAGAATGACGCTCTAATCGAATCAAGTCGTTCACTTGGTATTCTTTTAATTGATAAGGGCCGGTACCGATAGGAAGTTGGTCGATTTCTTCTTTATGATCTTTTGCAGCCAATTGCTGTCCATACTCCGCAGACAAGATAACCGCATGGCTGGTGGCAATATTGGCCAAGAAAGAAAAGTTTGGCTGAGATAACGTAAACCTTACCGTATGCTCATCTATTGCAACCACGTCTTGGAGTAGGTTTTGAAAATCTAACCCTGCAAACCATGGATAAAAACCACCACCTACTTGGTGAAAAGGATGGTCTACATCGATGATTCGCTTGAAGCTAAATACCACATCTTTTGCATTCAATGGGCGAGTGGGTGTGAACCAAGGCGTGGTTTGGAATTTAACACCACGTTTAAGCTTAAACGTGTATTCCGTCCCTGATTCATTTACTGACCAACTCTCGGCGATGCTTGCCACGGGCTGATGTGATTTAGGATCGAGCGTGAGCAGCGTATCGTACAGCTGCGGGCTCAGAGCCTCTGCGGTAATACCGCTATCAATAAGCTGAGGGTTAAACGTGGTCGGCTTACCTTGTCCGCAAAACACAAAGCCAGCTTTGCGAATATCATTGTGGTCAATTTCATCGCCACAAGCGGTCAGTAGGCTAATCCCAATAAGGCTCAGCGATAATCTTATAAAAGCATTCATAATATGAAATGTTCATTGGATCTTGCTCGTTTCGTTTGATCTTACTCTTTCAAAGCTAACAAGCGAAAATGATCTCGCTAATTTATCACCTTTGTGAACTCGCTCCAAACATAAAATCCATACACTGTAAGGTGTTATGCCATAAATGCATGCGAATTAGAGCGCAGTCACGAGCTCGTGTATTGATTGAGTACTCTCGGTCAAGTTAGCTTTGTCCGACCAAACCATATTTTCTAACCATCCCTCGTAATTGGTGATAGCTCAAGCCAAGTAGCTCGGCTGCTTGTCGTTGATTAAACTTGGCTTCTTCCAACGCACGATTGAGTAAATGGATATCTTGTTCCTCTTGCCATTGTTTATAGTCTAGAGGGAATTGGATGGTGTTGCTTGATGCTTCCTCTTCTTGTTGTTCTGCTTGTGTTGCACTATGGCCAAGCGCGCTGTGCCAAACCGTTTCAAAAGGATTGAAAACCAGTTCATCAATTGGGTGAGCATTCAGACCATGTTGGTAAATCGCACGTTCAATCACGTTTTTTAGTTCGCGGACGTTACCGGGCCATTCATATTCAATAAGCGACTGCTGCGCTTTTGGGGTAAAACCGACAAAGTATTCCAGTTGCAGTTCACGACACATTTTCATCGCGTAGTGCTCTGCTAAAGAGAGAATGTCCTCTTTGCGCTCGCGAAGAGGCGGTAACATAATGACATCGAAGGCTAGCCTGTCGAGCAGATCTGCACGAAAATCACCTTGCTCTGCCAATTTTGGTAGGTCGGCATTGGTTGCACAAACAAGTCGAACATCCGCATTTAGAGCGGTATGACCGCCAACTCGCTCATATTCACCATATTCAATGACACGTAATAGCTTTTCTTGAACCAAAAGTGGTGCGGTTGCCAGTTCGTCAAGAAACAAAGTACCGCCCTCGGCACGCTCGAAACGCCCTTTATGCTTACCTTTAGAGCCCGTGAAGGAGCCGGATTCATGTCCAAACAATTCGGAATCTATTAGCCCTTCGCTTAATGTCGCACAGTTGAGTGATAGTAGTGGTTTATCCCAACGTCTTGATAAATAATGCAAACGCTGAGCGATGAGTTCTTTACCCGTACCTCGCTCACCAATGATGAGGACAGGGCGCTCAATGGGTGCAAGTTGTGATACTTTATCTAGTACAGCGAGAAAAGCAGGTGATTCACCAATCAGGTTTTGCTTCATAAAATCCTTCTTATTTAACAGCCGAGCCATGATTCAGGGATAGAGTTGGTAAATTTCACCAACAGTTGGTGAAAAACATCATAGCACAATAGTGTGTAACGACAACAAAATGAATAACGCTCTGATTTAAAAGAAAATTATAAGTTGGCACGTTACTTGTTATATATTCAGGGAGACACAAGGTTAATCACCACCTTGTCGAGTTTTAATAGGAAAAAAGAGGAGTTCCGTTATGGGTATTTTTTCTCGATTTGCAGATATCGTTAACTCAAACATCAGTGCATTACTGGACAAGGCGGAAGATCCTGAAAAAATGATCCGTCTTATCATTCAAGAAATGGAAGACACACTTGTTGAAGTGCGTACTAACTCGGCTAAAGCGATTGCAGACAAGAAAGAGTTGGCTCGTAAGGTTGAAACGTTAGAAGAGCAAATTGGCGAATGGGGCCAAAAAGCGAGCTTAGCATTAGTTAAAGAGCGCGAAGATCTAGCTCGTGCAGCGTTAATTGAAAAGCAAAAGCTAGAGCAAGTGATTAAAGGCCTCCACACTGAGCAAACCTTAGTGGAAGAAACGATCGATAAGCTTACTGGCGAGATTGGTAAGTTGGAAAGCAAAATTGCCGAAACGCGCGCAAAACAGCAAGCACTAGCAATTCGTAACCAAACTGCATCTAACCGTCGTGATGTGCAAAAACACCTGCACACTAGCCGCACTAATGAAGCGATGGCGAAATTTGAGCAGTACTCACGTAAAGTGGATGAAATGGAAGCGGAAGCAGACCTGTATGCTCAAACTGGTAATGCTAAATCGCTAGAACAAGAGTTTGCAGAGTTGCAGGCACAAGACGAAATTGAAAAAGAGTTGGCAAAACTGAAAGAACAGATGTCATCGAAAGATAAATAAGAAAGGAGCCAGTTATGTCGGCATTTTTTATAGCAGGACCAGTGATTGTCTTTTTAATCTTTGTCGCTCCACTATGGCTCTTCTTACACTATCGCAGCAAACGCAAAACAGATAGTGCACTGTCGAGCCAGGATTTAGAGCGCCTTCAGGTACTATCTGAAAAAGCGGAAGCGATGCAGTCCCGAGTTGATACATTGGAGCGCATCTTGGATGCTGAGTCACCAACATGGAGACGCAAGTATGAATAATCGAGAACTGTATCGTGATCCAGTAAATGGCAAAATCTCCGGTGTTTGCGCCGGTATTGCCAACTACTTTGGTGCAGAAGTTTGGTTGATTCGTATTGTAGTGATTTCTGCAGCGCTGTTAGGTGGTACGTTTTTGGTATTGTTAGCGTACGTCGCGATGGCGTTTATGTTAGAAAAGCAACCAGTAACGTATTCTGAAAATATCAGAGCGCAGCAAGAGCATACGCTCAAAAGTAAGCCTTGGCAGAAAGGGCAAAGCCCTGATCAACTGCTCAGTGTGTTGGAAAGGGATTTTGACCGTCTTGATGGCAAAATTCGTAACATGGAAGCTTATGTTACGTCTGATACATATAGGGTGAACAGAGAATTCAGTAAGCTTTAGGCATTTTGTATCCAAAGAAGATTTAACTGAAGCAGGCATAAAGCCTGCTTTTTTATCACAAATTACTAATTTTAAAGCACTATTAATCTTTTCTGCTCTGGAAGTTCGTTCAAAATTCATCTACTTTAAAAATAATCCCCCAATTTTTATGGATGAATGTAATGAGAAAATTGCTCATTCCTATTGCCATCTCCGCTGTCTTGTCGGGGTGCGGTAAAGAACTTCCTCCTGTTCCTGAACCTGAATCGCGCCCTGCGAAGCTATTTACAGTATCTGTTGGCAATGCCCAGTTTGAGCGACATTTTCCTGCCACGACGGAAGCTGGCGATAGAGCAGTACTGACATTTCGAGTTCCTGGGCTTCTTCAAACGATAGAAGTGAATGAAGGTCAAGTCGTTAGTAAAGGTGATGTTTTGGCGTCATTAAACCCAGATGAATATTCTCTGCTCGAACAGCAAGCTCGGGCAAATTTTTTGCTCGCAGATGTGCAATACAAGCGATACCAAAAGCTACGTAAAGACCAAGTAGTATCTGAGCAAGATTTTGATGAGGCAAAAGCGAATCACAACTCGGCAAAAGCTCAATGGAATCAAGCAAAGGCAAACTTAAGATATACCAAACTTGTCGCGCCATATGATGGCACTATTTCGTACATTCCAGCAGAAAACCATGAATATGTTGCCGCGAAAGAAGGGGTGATGAATATTCAGTCCAACCAACTCCTCAAAGTGATATTCCAAATCCCAGACTATCTTCTAAATCGTTACACGCAGGGGAGCGATGTCTCTGCCAGAATGATATTTGATGCGTTCCCCGAGCAAGCCTTTGACTTAACCTTTCAGGAAATCGATACAGAAGCCGACCCTAAAACGGGCAGCTACAAAGTCACGATGGTCATGGAGCGACCAGCAGAAATTGGCCTTTTGCCGGGAATGTCTGGCAATGCTTACCTCCTGTCCAAAAGTGCAGGAGCGACAAAGATTCCTAACTCCGCGTTGCTAGAAGAGAACGGCAAAACATACGTTTGGCGTGTCGATGAGCAAGGCATTGTGTCTAAAGCCGCAATTGAGATGAATGACAAAAATCAAGTGTTAGCTGGGCTTAACGATGGCGACCAAATCATTATCTCGGGTGTCAGTGTAATTGAACCCGGAATTAAGGTAAGAGCGTGGATTAAGGAAAGAGGGCTGTAATATGAAAGGAATCATCTCTCTAGCGACTTTACTTTCAACGCTTTTTCTCGTCGGCTGTGGGGATAAGGCGCCAGAAAAAGAGCTCGAAACGCCACGAGTTAGGGTTACGTCATTAGCGGGAAACAAGGTGGACGACAACTTGTACTTCCCTGCGGTTGCGAATGCAGCGGATCGCTCTCATTTGAGCTTCAGAGTCGCAGGAGAAGTCAGCCGCATCATGGTAAAAGAGGGCGACAAAGTCACGAAGGGTGATGTTATTGCAACGCTAGATCCCACTGACTATGAGTTGGATGTAGATAATGCGAGTGCGCGTTTTTCTGTTGTCGACAGTCAGTATCGCCGCTCACGCCCTTTGGTTGATAAAGGCCTATTAGCTAAGTCTCAGTTTGATGAAATTGCAGCACAACGACAAATCGCCTTAGCTGAGCTTCAGTTAGCCAAACTTCGTCTATCATTTACTGCCTTAAAAGCGCCCGTGGATGGGATTATTTCGCGAGTTAATATCGACCAATTCGAAAATGTTCAAGTCGGACAGCATATCGTTAATATTCACAGCTTGGAGCGAGTCGAAGTGTTGATTCAGCTTCCAGACCGCCTCTATGTGAACCAACCGCCAACGGAAGAAAGGCTTACCGCGATCAAAGCATTAGTGCGCGTGCCCAGCGGTAACGAATATAACGCGACGGTAAAAGAATTTACGACTGAGCCCGATCCAACAACAGGTACGTTTACTGTCACACTGTCGCTTCCTATGCCGGAAGAAGAGTACATCCTAGATGGGATGGCTGTTGAAGTAACGTCTAAAGACGAGAATGTTGGGCTTGATCTCAACCTAGGAATTAATGTCCCTATCGAAGCCATTTTTAATGCGGATGGTGACGAGCTGGGGCGCGAAAACAAATTTGTTTGGGTACTGAATGACGACAATACGGTATCGCGCAAACAGGTGCGAGCAGGTAAGGCATCTAAAACGTCCATTCAAATCCTTGATGGTCTCATGCTCAAAGACAAAGTTGTGATTGCCGGTGTTTCTCGATTAAGGGATGGCATGAAAGTGGAAGTGATACAGGAAATGGCTACGCAGGAGGCCGGTCTATGAGCGATCTTAATAAATCAGCGCCTCAAAGTGATGATGATGTGACCGGTATTGCTGCGTACTTCATCCGAAATCGCGTCATCAGTTGGATGGTCGCACTGATATTTTTGATTGGTGGTATTGCCGCATTCTTTGGTTTAGGGCGTCTTGAGGACCCTGCTTTTACTATTAAAGATGCGATGGTAGTGACCTCTTACCCTGGTGCGACACCGCAACAAGTCGAAGAAGAAGTGACGTATCCAATCGAAAAAGCGATTCAGCAGCTTACTTATGTTGATGAAGTAAATTCGATTTCTAGTCGGGGATTATCTCAAATCACGGTCACGATGAAGAACAATTATGGCCCTGATGATCTACCACAAATTTGGGATGAGTTGCGCCGTAAAGTGAACGACCTTAAAGGGACGTTGCCTCCAGGTGTGAATGAACCTCAAGTGATCGATGATTTTGGTGATGTTTACGGGATTTTGTTAGCGGTGACTGGCGACGGTTATAGCTATAAAGAGCTACTGGATTACGTCGATTACTTACGCCGAGAGCTCGAACTGGTTGATGGCGTGAGTAAAGTTTCGGTATCCGGGCAACAGCAAGAACAAGTTTTCATCGAAGTATCGATGAAAAAGCTGAGCAGTATAGGTCTTGCTCCGGATACCGTGTTTAATCTTCTTTCGACGCAAAACGTGGTTTCTGACGCAGGAGCGATCAGAATTGGTGACGAGTACATCAGAATTCAGCCGACTGGCGAGTTCCAGAGTGTGGATGAGCTAGGCGATTTGTTGATTACTGAGTCGGGTGCTCAGGGGCTCATCTTCTTGAAAGATGTGGCGGAAATAAAACGTGGTTACGTAGAAGTCCCGAATAATATTATTAATTTTAACGGCAGCCTCGCACTAAACGTGGGTGTTTCTTTTGCTGAAGGCGTCAACGTCGTTGAAGTCGGAAAAGCATTTGAGCATCGCCTTGCCGAGCTAAAGTACCAACAACCTGTCGGTATCGAAATTTCCGAAATTTACAGTCAGCCTAAAGAGGTGGATAAATCGGTTAGCGGTTTTGTTGTGAGCTTAGCTCAAGCAGTCGGTATCGTTATTATCGTACTTCTGTTCTTTATGGGGCTACGTTCGGGGCTACTTATTGGTTTAATCTTGCTGCTGACGGTATTGGGTACGTTCATTTTCATGAAGTATCTCGCGATAGATTTGCAGCGGATTTCATTAGGTGCCTTGGTTATCGCGTTAGGTATGCTGGTGGACAATGCCATCGTTGTGGTTGAGGGGATTTTGATTGGTACTCAAAAAGGGCGAACTCGACTCCAAGCAGCGACCGACATTGTTACCCAAACAAAGTGGCCATTACTTGGGGCAACTGTGATTGCGGTAACTGCATTTGCGCCAATTGGACTGTCTGAAGACTCGACGGGCGAATACTGTGGCACTTTATTTACGGTTCTGCTGATCTCTTTAATGTTGAGCTGGTTTACCGCTATCTCGTTGACACCATTCTTTGCTGACATCTTCTTTAAAGGCCAGAAGATTAAACAAGGTGAAGGGGAAGAAAATGATCCATATAACGGGGTTATTTTCGTTATTTATAAAAAGTTTCTTCAGTTTTGTATGCGTCGTGCTTGGTTTACCGTTGTGGTGCTGATTGCGGGATTAGCGGCAAGTGTTTACGGGTTCACCTTTGTGAAGCAAGCGTTTTTCCCATCTTCGACAACGCCGATTTTTCAGTTAGATGTATGGATGCCAGAAGGAACTGATATTCGAGCAACTAACACAACGCTTAAAGAGTTAGAAAGTTGGTTAGCTAAGCAAGAGCATGTTGACCATATCACGACGACCGCGGGTAAAGGCTTACAGCGCTTCATGTTAACGTACGCGCCAGAGAAAAGTTATGCGGCTTATGGTGAGATAACCACTCGTATGGAAAACTACGAAGCGTTAAAACCATTAATGGCGAAGTTTCGAGAGTATTTAAAAGCCAACTACCCAGAAATCAATTACAAGCTCAAACAGATTGAGTTAGGCCCTGGTGGTGGTGCAAAAATTGAAGCGCGCATTATTGGTTCAGATCCAACCGTCCTTCGTACGATAGCCGCTCAGGTCAAGGACATCATGTACGCTGATCCTCAGGCAACAAATATCAGGCATGATTGGCGTGAACGAACCCAAGTTCTTGAACCGCAGTTTAACGAGAGTCAGGCACGTCGCTATGGCATTACAAAATCAGATGTCGATGACTTCTTGTCTATGTCATTCTCTGGAATGACGATAGGCCTTTACCGAGACGGCACGACGCTCATGCCTATCGTGGCTCGCTTACCTGAAGATGAACGTATTGATATTCGTAACATCGAAGGCATGAAAATATGGAGTCCAGCACAGAGTGAGTTTATTCCACTTCAACAAGTCACAATGGGTTACGACATGCGTTGGGAGGATCCTATTATTGTGCGTAAGAACCGTAAGCGTATGCTCACTGTGATGGCAGACCCTGATATTCTAGGTGAAGAAACCGCATCGACGTTGCAAAAACGTTTACAGCCCCAAATCGAAGCGATTCAAATGCCTCCTGGCTATTCACTAGAGTGGGGTGGTGAATACGAATCTTCTGGTGATGCTCAAGAGTCGCTGTTTACTACCATGCCAATGGGGTACTTGTTCATGTTCTTGATCACTGTATTCCTATTTAACTCTATCAAAGAGCCACTCATTGTTTGGCTTACCGTGCCGCTGGCGTTAATTGGCGTCACCACAGGTTTGTTGGCACTCAACACGCCGTTTGGTTTTATGGCATTGCTCGGCTTCTTAAGCTTATCGGGAATGGTGCTCAAAAATGGCATCGTATTACTGGACCAAATTGAAATTGAAATGAAGTCCGGTAAAGAGGCTTATGACGCGGTTGTTGATGCTGCGGTAAGTCGCGTCCGTCCCGTTTGTATGGCTGCTATCACGACGATCCTTGGTATGATCCCACTGTTGCCAGATATTTTCTTCAAACCAATGGCGGTTACGATTATGTTTGGTTTGGGTTTTGCGACAGTCCTGACACTGATTGTCGTGCCAGTGTTGTATCGTTTGTTCCATAAAGTGGCAGTACCGAAACAGGCTTAGTGCTACTGATATAACGATGAAAAGTATTGCGCCTCTAGCTCATCAGTTAGAGGCGCTTTTTAAGGAAGAATAATGACAGAACAAAAAACGTGTGCGTGGGCGATGAATCACCCATTAGAGCGCGAATATCATGATTCCGAATGGGGCGTGCCAGTATATGACGACCAAGTCCTGTTTGAATTTATTACTTTGGAAGGTGCGCAAGCTGGTCTTAGTTGGATCACCATCCTTAAAAAGCGCGAAGGTTACAGAGAAGCGTTCGAGAATTACGATCTAGATGCGTTGGAACAAAGAAATGAAGAACGCGCTGAATACATCGTGGAAAACTTCGATGTTGTGAGACATCGTGGAAAGATTAACTCGGTATTTAGTAATGCCAAAGCGGCTAAAGCGTTAATTGCTGAATACGGGAGTTTATCAGACACGTTGTGGCAGTTCGTGGACGGTGAACCCATCGTCAATCAATGGCAACATATGAGTGACGTACCAGCTTCGACAGAGCAATCCAAAGCCATGAGTAAATTCCTAAAAAAGAAAGGCTTCAAGTTTGTCGGTGAAACCATCTGTTATGCTTTCATGCAAGCCGTCGGCATGGTGGATGACCATATCGTTGGATGTCCTAAAAAGCAGAATAAGTGACGTTTGGCTATTAAGCTAATGTTGTTAGTTCTGGCTATCATGAATACGTTCCAAAGCTTCGATTCGACGCCATTGAGTGGCATCGAAGCTTTGTTTTCTTAAAGCAATGATTTCTGCCTGTTTTTCGTCTTGCCCTAAAAAACCCCTATTCAGAATATTTTGACGCTGCTTTAAGTAAGTGGCGAGTTGAGTCTCAAATGATGCTCTTTGCTCATCAAGCTTTTGCAGCCTCTGCGCTCCGGCATCTCCTACCAGAGCAACACGGGCGATGTACTTGTCTTGTGAATCAAGCTGAGAAGCTTGCTCGAGCTGCTCTGCTAATGCGTTATTGCGTTCACTTTCTCGTATGTAATCCGGTTGTTCTGATAACGCTTGATTGAGAAGGTGTGCTTGACTCTCGATATCCGATGCCTGTGTTTTAATCGTCAGCTTTTCTAAAGCAAGTTGGCGAAGTCGGTTTTCTTCGTCAAACAATTGGGTTATCTGCACCTCGTTAAAGTATTGAAGCTGTAAGTTCAGTATTGCTTCATTCAGCATGGTTAACTGTTCAAGCGTTAGGTGGTTGTGCTCAAAAGGCTCTAATGCAGTGAGTGCTTGCTTGTAGGAAAGGTAGGTTTGAAAAAGTTTGGCATCAATATTCAGAGTTTGTTTTGCTAAAGTGTCATCATTGACTTCCGCTTTGATCGTATCGAGATCTTCTTCGCCCAGCCGGCTAAGAGAATATTCGAAGAAGTCTTTTGGGGAAGAGACATCGGCGGCTATATCCTGCTGAGATTGCGAATGGTTAGAGGTTATCTCTTGTTGTTTGTCGCTTTGCAACAGAGAAAGCGCTCCCACGCCAAATATCGAGAGCAGGATAAAAGTGGTGAGAGCGACTTTCTTCATTGTGATTACCTCTTATAAACCTTGAAGTTTGAGACGATTTGCATGTTGGCGATAAAGCGTGACTGGATCGGTTTCAAAAAGATGATGAATACCGAGTAGGCCGTTAATTTCATCCAAATGGTTCATTTGATAATCATCACGTATGACTTTGCCCAAATGTGTGCTGCACGCACCAACTAAGCCATCATTTGGCCCATCAAAGGCTAAGCCAAGTACCATCATGGCAGCATCGGTCGGATCGAAAACGTTTGTAAAAGTGGATGATCCGGTCCATGAGTAGTAATAAACGCCATTTGAAGCCAGCAAGTCACCATTACCACATTCACTGGTAGGGACTCCCTCCGGGTAGTGTTGGTTAAACGCTAATGATCCTTCCGTGGTTAATGCTGCTAGTGAGGCTAAAGGGTCTTGGTCGAGATCAGAACCACCTGATAGAAGATTAATAAGAGTAGTTAAGCCTTGCGCCAGTTTTACCGCGAGCTGCTCACTACCCGAACCCTCAGATACGGTGCCACGAACTAAATCTGCCACTTTAGACCCTTTATTAACGCCTCCTATACTCGTAACTGATGCGACTAGGTCAGGACGGACAGAGGCAACATAGCGCGTTGTTGGACCACCATGACTGTGACCAATGAGATTGACTTTCTCTGCGCCTGTTGCTGCAAGTAAGGTTTCGACTTGAGCAAGCAGTTGCTCCCCTCGAACTTCGCTGCTATTGGTCGCGGATACCTGTGCAACATAAACCGTAGCGCCATCTTTTGTTAAGGAATGTGGTATTCCGAAAAAGTAATCAACGCCTGCCAGGGTATCAAAACCAAACAAACCGTGAACCAGAACAATCGGATACTTGGTTTGGGTATAACCTGTTGCAGCGGATACGGAGGTTATTGGGACGGTAATTAAGGTAAAAAGCATTAGCGCTATAAATTTGAGTTTCAAAACTATCTCCTTGTGGTATGACCTCTTATGAATGATAAAAAGTAGGAGAGAAACTCTAAATTTGGAAAGCCTATTTGTGGCACATTATTTCATTCTGTGACTGCTCAATTGAAAAACAACACAAATGATTAACATTGATTAATAGTTCGGGTGGATGTTAGTTAATTCTAATTAAGTCAGGGAGTTATAAAAACGCCCCGCAATGCAGGGCGATTCAATCATTGTTATAGGGAGACTTCTTTTTCAAGCATTAAGGCATTATAACGCGCAAAACCAGCCTCTAAATCAGCGATCAAGTCATTTACGTCTTCTAAGCCAATATGAATACGAACCAAAGTACCTTCAAAGTGTGGGTGAGCTACGGTTCTCAGACTGTTAAAGCTCTTAGGTTCGTTAGCTAGAATGAGGCTTTCATAACCGCCCCAAGAGTAACCCATACTGAAGTGTTTCATACCATCAAGCAGAGCCGTCGTCGCTTTTGGATAAGACGTTTTGAGAACAAATGAAAACAAGCCGTTTCCACCTGTGAAGTCTCGTTTGAAAAACTCATGGCCAGGATTTGTTTCTAAAGCGGGATGGCGGACATGATCAACTTCTGGGCGAGAAGCGAGCCACTGAGCGACTTTTAAACTGCTTTCTGCGTGCTGTCTTAGGCGAACATCCAACGTGCGAATACCTCGAAGACCTAGGTATGCGTCGTCAGGAGAAACGCACTGACCCATCAGGTAGCTTTGTTCACGAAGCTGATCCCAATACTTTTCAGAAGCCACAGCAGTACCTAGCATGACATCTGAATGTCCAACAATATACTTAGTTGCTGCTTGAATGGAAATGTCTACGCCATGCTCGAAAGGAGAGAAGTTCACGCCTGCTCCCCATGTGTTGTCTAGCATCACGATGATATCTTGCTCGTGGGCAATGCGCGCTAATGTAGGCACATCTTGGACTTCCATGGTTATTGAACCAGGAGACTCCAAGAAAAGGACTTTGGTATTCGGCTGAATCAAGTCTTGGATACCTTCACCGATCATTGGGTCATAATAGGTGGTTTCGATACCCATCTTCTTCATGATGGTGTTACAAAAGTCACGAGTTGGTTCGTAACAAGTGTCCACCATTAGAATGTGATCGCCAGTTTCAACGAAAGAGAGGATGGCGTTTGAAATTGCTGCCGTTCCACAAGGGTAAAGCGCGCAACCAGCTCCACCTTCAATCTCAACCATTGCGTCTTGGAAAGCAAAGTGCGTGTTGGTGCCTCGGCGACCATAAAACAACGTTTTGTTTGCACGATTAATGGTGGCTTGGTTCTTTTCTGCAACGGTATTGAATACCACTGTTGAAGCGCGTTGAACGGGTGGGTTTACAACACCATTTGTCCACTTTTTATCGCGGCCAGCGGTAATGAGTTTGGTTTTTTTTCCCTCTGACATAAAAGTTCCCTGTCTTAAATATTGCGGTTTTGAATATTTAAAACATGGACGACGTAGGTTATGCAAGGGAAAAGTCGACTATCAGCCAATAACAGCCAAGATGAACAGGTAATGATGTCGAGAGGTATCGTGTAGATAGGGAGCTAAAAGAACAAACCTCCAGCAGGATGCATGTAGCGCTGGAGGTTTTTTAGTCGGTGTATTTGAGGTATTAGAGGAGTGGGTTGAAGAGATAGAACACTCGCTCTAAGAACCGAGAAAATAGGCTCCTTTTCTCCCATTCTTCCAATACAACAGTGTGAGATTGCTTAATATAGCTATCTTGTAACCAAGACATTTGCTTGGTGAACTCTTCGTCATCAACGGCGAGGGTCACTTCGAAGTTCAGCCACAAGCTGCGCATATCCATGTTTACGGTGCCAACTAAACAGAATTGGTCGTCAATTACGACAGATTTTGTATGCAGCAAACCACCATAAAACTCATAAATCTTGACCCCTGCACTCAAGAGCTCACTATAAAAAGCGCGTGACGCCCATTGCACCATCATAGAGTCATTTTTATGGGGAATAATGAGTTCAACGTCAATGCCTCGTTGTGCTGTCATCTTTAACGTTTCGAGTAAATCAGCATTGGGCACGAAATATGGTGTTGTGATTCGTACCGAGCGATTGGCTTGGTTTATTGCCAATGTTAATACTTGATAGATCAGATATTCCGGCATACCTGGGCCAGAAGGCACAACCTGAATAGGGTGTTGGAATTCACTCTCATCGATCTTGCATTCAGGTAGTCTTGGTAAATGACGTTCGCCAGTTTCGACTTCCCAATCCCAACAGTGGATGGCACTCAATACGTTTACCGTTGGTCCCGTAATGCGAACCATGATGTCCACCCAATGCCCGACGCCACTGTTTTGCTTGAAGTAAGCCGGGTCAACCAGGTTCATTGAACCGGTATAAGCAATTTCATCATCAATTACGATGATCTTGCGATGTTGGCGAAGATCAAGACGACGTAAGAAAATACGCCACATCTTCACTTCTAGCGCTTGAATAACTTCAATTCCAGCATCCTGCATCATTCGATACCAAGGACTTCTGAAAAAACGTGGACTACCTGCTGAATCGAGCAATAGCTTGACATCTACGCCGCGTTTAGCCGCTTGAATAAGCGCAGAAGCGACAGAGTCAGCCAAACCACCCGGATGCCAAATGTAGAATACCATTCGAATACTGCTCTGCGCGTTTTCGATGTCTTCAATAACGGAATGCAAAATCTCATTAGGTGACTGTTGCAGCGACAATGTATTACCGCTCAATGCGGGAAGACCAAGGCGGTTGTTACAAAGTTCATCAATTCGGTAGATGTGCCTTCCCATCGTTTCTGGGTTGTGCGCGTTACAGTCGTTAAGCTGACTGAACCACTTCTCGAATGGTGTAAACATCTCTTTCGCACGTTCGGCTCGCTTTCTGCCTAAGTTCAGTTCACCGAAGAGGAAATAACATGCGACACCCAGAACGGGAAGGATATAAATGATCATTAGCCAAGCTAAAGACACGCTCACTGCACGGCGCTTTAAAACGACACGAATGGTCACACCTGCGACCAGTAACCAATATAGCCCGATGCCAGCTAAAGTAAGAAAGTGATAAAACTTGTCCATATACGCTCAGAGTAATATGCCCTTCTAGGATATTAAGCATAAAAGTGGGTTGGGGGGAATAGATTTCCCATTTAGACGTGGGATTGACCTTATATGAGGAACGAATTTCATAACAGCTGATTCTGTTATTTTAATGTGAAAAATAAGGCCATTCTTTAACTTTTGAACAAAAAAGCAGCATTTAACCTGCGTAACTCGACACTTGTGCGATAAATGTACTTTTTTGGGGTTCCAATTTTAAAGGGGAGCTGCTTTACTTTCTAGACATAGTGCGTCGAACGCTTATTTTATAAGTGTACAATAATTTTTACATAAACTTTTTAGACGCCTATCTCTATGCATACACAACAAACTAATTTTGGAGAAAAAGCGTGGCTACAACTAATACAGCAGCACCACGTGATACGTGGGGGTCTAAACTAGGCTTCGTAATGGCAGCAGCGGGTTCCGCTGTCGGTTTAGGCAATATATGGAAATTCCCTTACACAGCAGGTGAGAGTGGCGGCGGTGCATTCGTTGCTATCTATCTTATCTTTGTAATTTTTATCGGCTTTAGCGTGATGCTGACAGAGTTCGCTATTGGTCGTAAGACAGGTCTTTCTGCCGTAGGTGCATTCAAAACAACTGACCGACGCTGGACGTTCACTGGCGTTATGGGAGTCTTCAGTGGTCTTTTGATCATGGGCTTCTACCCTGTGGTTGGTGGTTGGGCATTGGCCTACATCTTTAAAGTGGGCGGTGGTCTACTCAGCGCGCCAGAAGCAATTGGCGACAGCTTTGGCGGTTTCATCTCAGATCCGATTCAACCTTTGATGTGGATGGGTGTTTACCTGTTCCTTAATGTCATGATCGTGATGAAAGGGATTTCGGGTGGTATTGAGAAAGCCGGTAAGGTTCTGATGCCGCTTCTGTTCTTAATCCTAATCGTTGTTTCTGTTAAAGGCTTGATGCTGCCAGGTGCAATGGCTGGCCTTGAGTTCTTATTCATGCCGGACTTTTCTAAAGTCGACAGCAACGTAGTTCTTGCTGCACTAGGGCAGGCGTTCTTCTCACTTAGCTTAGGTATGGGTTGTATGATGACGTACGGTTCTTACCTGAAGAAGAAAGAGAACCTAGTTCAAACAACCGGTATGGTTACTGCGATGGATACAGGTGTCGCGATTCTTGCTGGTGTTGCTATGTTCCCAGCAATGTTTGCCTTTGGCATGGAGCCTGCAGCAGGCCCTGGTCTTGTATTCGTTGTCGTTCCTCAGCTATTTGCTGAAATGGGCGGTGTGATTGGGTTGCTATTCGCGTTGCTATTTTTCATCGGTTTGACGGTGGCGGCATTAACTTCTTCAGTATCACTATTGGAAGTTGTCGTGTCTTACCTAATTGACGAGAAAGGCATGAAGCGCTCTAACGCAGTTCTGTCTGCAAGCGCAGTTATGGCGGCATTATGTATTTTTGCGTCACTATCGTTAGGTGGAATGGGACCAACGCTGTTTGGTACCGGTGCCTTTGATATCTTCGACTTGCTAACGGACAAAATCTTCCTAGCGGTTGGTGGTATGTTGGTTTGTATCTTTGCTGGATGGCGCCTAAGCCGTGCTGAGCTAGAAAAAGAGATCACTAATGACGGCGAAGTATCCTTCCCGCTATTTGGATTGTGGTACAACCTAGTTAAATACCTGATTCCTGTTGCGATTGCTATTGTTGCCTTCATGGGGATTAAGTCTGGCTTTGACAGTGGCAAAGGTGAAATCATGCTGCTGGGTATCGCAATCATTGGTCTTGCTGGCATTTTCTCGAAGAAGCTTTAGCAAAGACCTTGGGGGCAAGCCTCGATAGCTTTGTCCGATAACTTATGTATACTGCTGGCTCCAAACGTGGAGCCAGTTTTTTATGTTCGATATTCTACATACCCATCCCGATTTTCTGATCATCAATAAGCATCCTAACGTCTCTGTTCATAAAGACGATGGCGACACAATGCTGCTGCAAGAAGTGGCTAAGCAGAGTGGTGATGAGCATCTCTATCTTATCCATCGCTTGGATAAAATGACATCGGGTATTCTGCTCCTCGGACGCAACGCCAAAGCGGGCAGTGCGTTATCGCAAGCTTTTGCTGACCGCCAAGTGGAAAAGTTCTATCTGGCGATTGGCTCTAAAAAGCCGAAAAAGAAACAAGGTTTGGTCGTTGGTGATATGGAGCGTTCGCGCCGTTCATCATGGAAGCTGGTCAACAGCAAAAATAACCCAGCCGTTACCCAGTTTTTCTCTCTTGCGGCAGAGCCCGGAGAGCGTTTATTTTTATGTAAGCCGCACACTGGTAAAACGCATCAAATCCGCGTGGCATTAAAATCGGTTGGCTCAGGTATTGTTGGCGACCCGATTTACAATGCAGGCAATGAGGCTGATCGCGGTTATCTGCATGCATTTTCACTTTGCTTCCAATACCGAGATGAGCAATATCGCTTTGTTTGCGATCCACGAGAATACAAAGTGCTTGGTAACAAATGGCACAGTGAAATCGTCTCTCAGGGTTTGGATACTTGGCTTTCCCCCTGGGAACTGAACTGGCCTACGATCAAATAACCGTCACAAAGAAAACTAATAAGAGAACTCGATGCAAGCATCACAACTTCCGCTGTTTTTTCAGCATCTAGAAACCGAGCTAGCGCAAGCTCCGAATGAAATTCGTCGACTGTTTCATGGTCGTGGTCGTCGTTTTGAGGGCCTAGAGCAAATCACCTGTGACTGGTTACAAGGTCAGTTGATCATCAACTTGTTTAAAGAAGTCGACGACGTGTTTCTCGCTGAGCTGAAAAGCGGCCTCAATGCGTTGGTACAATCACCACTGTGGGCAGACAAGCAAGGTCGTACTATGGTTATTCAGCACCGTTATGCCGATGGTGCGCCTTCAGAAGTGCTTGTCGGTGAATTAGATGCTCGCCCTGTCGTTGAAGAAAGCGGTTTGAAATACCAATTGGATATTGGCCGCAACCAAAACTTCGGTCTGTTTTTGGACATGCGCTACGGTCGTGATTGGGTACGGGAAAATGCGAAGCATAAAAACGTGCTCAACTTGTTTGCTTACACGTGTGGCTTTTCTGTCGCTGCCATTGCGGGTGGTGCAGATAAAGTGATTAACGTCGACATGGCGAAAGCGTCGTTGTCTAAAGGCCGTGAGAACCACAAGCTAAATGGTCATAACATCAACCAGGTAAGCTTTATGGGGCATGATATCTTTAAATCATGGGGTAAGATTAAGAAATCTGGTCAGTATGACTTGATTATCATCGATCCGCCTTCATTCCAGAAAGGCAGCTTTGCGCTGACTAAAGATTACAAAAAGATTTTACGTCGGTTGCCGGATTTGTTGGCAGACGGTGGTCAAGTGATGGCATGTGTGAACTCGCCATCTGTGACAAGCGACTTCTTGATTGAAAGCATGAAAGAAGAGGCGCCAGAGTTGACATTCCGTGAGCGTCTGGATAACCCGCCAGAGTTTATGGACGTAGACAGCGAAGCAGCATTGAAAGTGTTGTTGTTTAGCGAGAAGCAATGACGACGAAACGAAAGTTGTACCTATCTATAATACCAGCCGTTTGAGTACGGCTGGCATTTCCGCGATACCCCGTCAATCTGAATAGCGAGACGCGAGTGTGATTCAGAGTCTATTATCAGAATGAGTTATTCCTAACACGCTGATATTAGGTTCCTGATCTCGCCTAGGCTCGCCGGAATGACGGGAAACAATAAAAGATCGACACCAGCAGCATTAACCGATCTGCACTTCAAGATCCGCTTCGATGGTTGATGAGCAGGCGAGCACATAGCCTTGTTCAATTTCTTCTGGCGTCAATGTTTCTAGGCTGGTGGAAGAGACGTTGCCTTTACGAACCTTGCATTTACACGAGCCACAAATCCCGCTTCGACAAGCGACGATTAATGGTAAACCTGCGCCTTCGAGCACATCGGCCAGTACCTGACCTTTTTGCGCATCGATGCTTTGAGCAAAATCAGGAACAGAAACGTTAACCGTCTCATCGGAGACCGATGATTCTGCGCCAGTCGCTGGCGTAAAACTCTCTTGGTAGAAGTTCGTCATGTCAAAACCAAGATCATTCAAATAGCCGTGAACATCTTGCATAAACTGGCTTGGACCACACAGGTAAACGGTGCGTTGCTTGAAATCAGGAACAAGCTCTTTAATCCAGTCGGCATTCAAACGACCTTGTGGATGCGACGTTCCTTCGCGGTTTTTCAGCAACAGCTTTAAACGGAAGTTGGGATACACAGCGTCGAACGTTTCTAGCTGGTCGTAGTAAATTGTCTCTTCTGGGCTGCGTGCGATATGAAGAAATGCGATGTCCACATCGTTGTCGTTTCCATCTTGCTCACTCAGCCAGTGTTTTGCCATCGAAAATACGGGCGTGACGCCGCAACCTGCACTGATAAGCAAGGCTCTTGTTTCGCCATCACGTAAAACGGGTGGGTGGTCAATGCAGTTAAATTCGCCCGCTGGTGGTAATGCTTGAACGGTATCACCGAGCAGCAGCGAGTCAACGATGTAGTTCGATACTTTACCGCCAGATACTCGTTTGATGGTGAGTTGAAGGTGATCGTCTTCATTGATCGAGCTGATTGAATAGGCACGAAACTCCATTTTTCCATCAATTTCGACGCCTAAGTTAATAAACTGGCCTGGCTTAAACTGAAACAGAAGTGATTCGGTTAGTTCGGCCAATTTGATGCTGACGGTGTCGTGTGTTTCGAAGTATTTGTCGATGCAACGGAGCGTGACGGGTTGGTTACCTTGCCATTCAAAAAACATAACAATCTCTTTGTTTGTGGCTATTTTTAGTTCGAAATAGATAGCGCCTCCACGTAAGGAGGCGCGAACAAGCAAGTTTATTAAGCTGCTAGGATAGCTTTTAGATCATCCTGAACATTGCCAATACTGCGCATATCGAACTTCTCTTGGATGATGGCGATTAGGTTTGGCGTAAGGAATGCCGGTGCAGTAGGGCCTGTGTAAATGCCTTTCACGCCCAATGCAAATAGCGTTAGCAAGATAACGATCGCTTTTTGCTCGAACCAAGAAAGCACAAGCGTGAGTGGTAGTTCATTGATGTCACAGTCAAACTCTTTCGCCAGTGCAAGTGCAAGCTGGATTGCAGAGTAAGCATCGTTACATTGGCCCACATCCAATAGGCGAGGGATGCCGTTGATATCGCCGAACGTATTCTTGTTGAAGCGGAACTTACCACACGCCAAGGTCAGGATTAGCGTGTCTTCTGGTGCTTCAGCCGTAAAATCGGTGTAGTAGCTGCGTTCCGCTTTATCACCATCACAACCGCCGACTAGGAAGAAGTGTTTGATGTTGCCTTGCTTCACTTGGTCGATAACCGCAGGGGCGGCGTTCATCAGTGCATTGCGACCAAAACCAACCGTGATGTGGTGTTCGATTTCATCGTGTTGGAAACCGTCTTGCGCTAGAGCACATTCAATCACTTGGCTAAAATCATCGCCTTCGATGTGAGCCACACCAGGCCAGCCAACAATGCTACGGGTGAATAGACGGTCTGCGTATTGACCCACATTTGGATTCAACAAGCAGTTTGACGTCATTACGATTGCACCAGGGAAGTTTGCGAATTCTTTCTGTTGGTTTTGCCATGCGCTGCCGTAGTTACCGACAAGATGAGGGTATTTCTTCAGCTCTGGGTAGCCGTGTGCAGGCAGCATTTCACCATTGGTGTAAACGTTGATGCCTTTGCCTTCGGTCTGTTGCAGGATTTTTTCTAGGTCATGCAAATCATGGCCAGAAACAAGAATACATTTACCTTTTACTGGCTTGACGTTCACCGTTGTTGGTTCTGGATGGCCGAAGGTCGTTGTTTCGCCTTGGTCGAGCATTTCCATCACTTTGTAGTTCATCAGGCCAATGCGCATTGAGCAATCAAGTAGTTCACCGAGATCTTCAGGATCAGTACCTAACCACGCCATGATTTCATGGTATTCGGCATAGATATCGTTGTTGGTTTGCTCAAGAACACGTGCGTGCTCCATGTACGCGGCTGCACCTTTAAGGCCGTATAGGCAAAGTAGACGCAGGCCAATCACATCTTCATGTACTTGGTCTTTACCACGGTTAACGGCAACTTGAGGAGCAAAAGCTAAGATCGCTTCTGCGCTATTTGGTAGCTCAAAGTGAGCAACAACAGGGATGTCTGCAACTTCGGTATCAGTAAGCGTTGCTGCCGATATCACTTGCTCTTTTAGCAATGCTTTGTACGTTGCTGCTTGAGAAGTTAGCTCTAGGACACGTTCAGGGTCAAAGTTTACGTTCGTCAATGTAGAGAAAAATGCTTTTGGTGCCCATTGGTTGATTTCATCGTTAATGATGTTGAATTCAAGTGCTTTTGATGCCCAAAAAGAAACCCCTTGCAGTGTGTAAACCAACACGTCTTGCAGGTCAGATACTTCAGAAGTTTTACCACACATACCTTGTGCAAAAGAACAACCTTTAACAGCAGGGGTTTGAATTGTCTGTTCACATTGAATACAGAACATATTGGGTTCTCCAGTGATTGTTTTAATAGTCGTGATGTTGACCGCTAGAGAGCAGAATGTGTGCCAATTTTTATTTTGTTGATTTATATAGGATTTTATTGTTTTTAGGCGAATGATTGATGTAATTAAGACAACGGGGGTGATGTCTTAATTACATCGGCTTCTTGTGGTTGGTTATTTATTGATCCCGAGCTTTTTACCCATCCGATATAAGTTCCCGCGATCCATTTGTAAAAACTCCGCTGCTTTTGCCCAAACGCCACCAGTTTGGCTCAAAGCATGTTCAATTAAATCACGCTGATAACTTTCTATTAGCTCTCGCATTGGTTGGCTTTCTTTAGGCAGATAATGCGATGTGTTTTTTACATCATCGAGAGCCAATGAGGTGTCGAAATGGTTAAGCATGATCGTGCTTGCGCCTTGTTGAATGGCGTGTAAAGCCGCGCGAGTTAAAGTGTGTTCGAGCTCGCGCACGTTTCCGTACCAAGGTAAAAATTCCAATTGAGTCAACACTTTAGGGTGAACGTGCAGATTGGGAGCATTGAATTGTTGGCGTACTTTTTCCAACAAATATCCTGCTAAAACGGGAATATCCCCGTCACGGGCACGCAGTGGGGGGACTTGGATTGGGAACACGTTCAAACGGTGGAAAAGGTCTGCTCGAAACGTGCCAGATTCGACCTCTTTTTCTAGTTGTCGATTGGTCGCGGCGATGATGCGCACATTGACCATCAAATGCTGATCGCTACCCACACGTTGCAGCTCGCCTTGCTGAATTACGCGCAGCAATTTTGCTTGCAAAATCATAGGCAGTTCGCCCACTTCATCAAGGAAAATCGTTCCACCGTCTGCCAGTTCAAACTTACCGGCACGGTGGCTATTAGCACCTGTAAATGCGCCTTTGACATGGCCAAATAGTTCACTCTCAGCCAGACCTTCAGGCAGGGCCGCACAGTTGACGTAAATCATCGGCTTATCGCTACGATGAGATTGCGCGTGTACCGAGTGCGCGACCAGTTCTTTACCAGTTCCGGTTTCTCCTAAGATAAGTACCGCGTAATCTGATTGAGAAACGGTCGCAATGTTGTTTCGTAACTGGTTGATCTGCGGACTCAAACCCACCATTTCGCCATGTTGAGAACGGGCTTGCTGGATAAGGGTTTGAGTGACACTTTTTTGCTTCTGGTTTTGTGTTTTGAGTGCTTTTAATTGCGCAATGTTACGCAATGTCGCAGCGGTCAAAGCTGCAAAGGTTTCGATAGCGACAGGATCGATGTCATCAAACGCGCCCACCGTTAGGGCATCCATCGTTAGTGCACCAACAAGTTGGCCTTGGACATACAAGCTAAAGCCCATGCAATCATGAACATCAATGCACTGGTCTTCGGTTAATAGTGTGCCGTCAAAAGGATCCGGCAGTGAACAATCGGCATCGAAACGCACCGGTTCACGGCTATGAATAATGGCATCTAAGCGAGGGTGCGCCTTGGGGAAATAGCGACGACCTAAGACCGAGCTGGATAAGCCTTTTACCGCGACAGGAGTTAGAAAACCATCCTCATCGAAGATAAACAGGCAGCTCGCATCACATGGGAATACTTGCGCGACCCCATCAATGAGATTTTGATATTGCTGCTCGTGAGAGCGATTTGAGCTGAGGTTTAGCGCGATATTAAGGAGTACGTGGTCAACAGTCGGAGTCATAACAAGCCCAAAGTTATCTGGAATGGGCTCATGCTAGCAACTTGATGTCATTTGAACATCGAAAGGTGTGGGAGATTGATGTTCCATTGACGACGATCAAGTTTGATACGAAAAGAAACGCGCAAGTTAACAAGCCAGTGATGTAAGCTTGCGCGGGTTAGGTGTTTGAATTAAAGCAGGCCAAAGGTTTGGTTCGTCCGAATTAACGAGGAACGACTCTAGCGTCATTACCAGAAACATTGATTTGGACCGCTTGGCCTGGTTGGAAAATCATGTTTGGATTTGCTTCTTGAACAATAGAGATAATCTTTCCGTCCTCTAAACGAATGGTCAGATTCACGCCATTTCTTTTCGCGGTTGCTTCAGCCGCTTTGCTGCCTGCATAGCCACCCAATAGACCACCACCAATGGCAGCGATATCCGAGCCAGAACCGCCCCCAACTTTTGAGCCTAAGATCCCGCCCACGGCAGCACCAGCGATGGTGCCAATGGCATTGGATTGGGTAGAGGCATCAATGGTTACGGGTTCTACTTTTTCTACTGTGCCGTAGTAAACCTGCTGAACTTTGCGAGTGTCGGATGAGCCGTATGCATCTCCGTACGGGTTAGGTGAGCTACAGCCGCCAAGCACGAGCGCACAAGTAATGGTGAGCAACATGCCTAAATTGATCTGTTTTTTCATATAGCCTCCGAATGGTTTCTTCATTCAAAGAGTATATACCCCAATTTAACCTGCGTTTTGGTGCTTTATAAAACAGTGGCTTAGCGGCCTGTCCCTTAAGGAAACGCGATTGTCTAAGCAGTATTAATGATCGTTAAGCGTATGAAACCCTGAATAAATACGTGTAAAAGTAGTAAACCAGCATGCCGCGCCAAAGATATACGCGATGACGGCAAAGTGTTGCGGTAGCAAACAAAATAAAACCAAGCAGCCAATGGTTTCTGTACCTTCGGTTAAGCCGCTCATGTAGTAAAGCGATTTGTTTTTATATACCGGATTATCGATGCCTTGTTTTCCTGCCATGATGGCAAAAGCCAAAAAGCTACTACCAGTGCCGATGAAGGAAAAAATCAAAAATGCGCCTGCAACGGCATTGTGTTCTGGGTTGGCAAGCACAAAGCCAAAAGGAATCAACGAATAGAACAAAAAATCTAAGCTGATATCAAGAAAGCCACCCGCATCGGTAATGCCTTGAATCCTTGCCAGTGCACCGTCTAACCCATCACAGATTCTGTTCAGCAAAATAAACAGCAACGCCAACAAGTACTGTTCGGCGATCAAAGCAGGCAGGGCAAAACAGCCAAGCACAAAACCAAATACTGTCGTCTGATTTGCGGTGATGCCACATTTATCGATATATGTCGCACTGAGTGCCAGCGGTTTGCGGATGAGCTTTATACTCAGGCTATCAAGCATGACTTGTCTCCCACGGCCAGTTTAGGCAGCGGCTGCCATCAGGGATATCATCTTCATCGTGCGTTACCATCAAAGTAGGAATGTTCGCTTGCTGCAATTGTTCGACCACCCAATTGCGAAATTGTACACGCAGGTCTTTATCCAACTTGCTATAGGGCTCATCAAGTAGCGCAACTTTCGGCTTTGCTAGCAGCATACGAGTCAATGAAATACGGGCGCGTTGCCCTCCCGAAATTTGGTCAGGAAAGGACTCTGCTAGTTTGGTCAATGAAATGTTCTTCAGCGCTTGCATAGCGTGAGCTTTACGCTCTTCACCTTTGATTGAGTTTGGTAGCGCGAAGGCAAGGTTCTCCCACACCGTTAAATGAGGGAAGAGCAAATCTTCTTGGAATAGAATACCGACCTGACGCTTATGGGCAGGGAGGGCATCCAACTTTTCGTTATCAAGCGTAATGGATCCAGAGTAGTTGAACTCGGCGGATAGGTGCCCGGCAATGGCATCCAACAAAGTGGATTTACCACAACCACTTGGTCCCATCAGAGTAACAATTTCACCTTTCTCTACGGTCATGTTGAACGCTGGAAAAAGCGCGTCACCATTGGTTTTACGAATGGCGAGGTTTTCGAGACAAAGACTCATTCAGTAGTAAACCTTTTATAGACAAGCGGCGATACTTCCTGTGCAAGTGGCTAAGCAGTATCGCAAAAGAGAAGAACAAGAATGGCAGCAGAGCTTGCCAAATGGCGTAAATAGCGGTGACACGTCGGTCAAAACCACTGGATAGTGCAACGGCTTCGGTTGTGATGGTGCTAATGCGCCCAGCCCCTAGCACTAATGTAGGTAGGTATTGCGCTAGGCTGACACTAATACCGACAGCCCACGCGAATGCAATTGCAGGCAGGAGGATTGGCAGTTTCACTTTTAACCAAGCTTGCATCGGTGTTTTACCCAAGCTGAGTGCGACGCGAGTTAAGCTGTTATCGAAGCTGCGCCACGGCCCGTCTAGCGAGAGGTAAATAAATGGGAATGCGAAGAACACATGCGCCCAGCATACCCAAAAGAAATGCGCGTTACTGTTTAAGTACAGTGTTACCACTTGCATACCGAATAGCACCGATAATTGAGGAATCAGCATCGGGATGGCGATGATGTAACCGGGTACCTGCCAGCGATAACGAAGGCGATACTCATGTGCTATTAAAGCAAGAACTAGCGCGATAGTCGCGCTGATCAGGGCGATTGACATACTTTGCTCTAGAGTCCCTAGACTACTGTGCCATTCGTATTCCCAAAAACGCAGGCTGTAACGGCTTGGGAGCAAATCTGGAAAGCGCCAACGTTGAGCAAAGCTCCACAGCACCATGAGTGGAATCATTAGAAGTGCAAGTAGCGCAATCAGTGAAAATAGGGTTTTACCGGGTAAACGAAACCCGTTTCGACCAGAGTACTGCCAGCGTTTGAAGCCTTTGGTCGTTAACCATTCCACCAATCGAGCGAAACCAATCAAAAGACTAGCCATCACAAACAGTATTACTGCCCCAGCGGCCGCTCTTGGTAGGAGAGATAAATCTGGATCGTTAAACCATTGCCATACCAAAACCGCAAACGTCGGCGGGTTGGTAGGGCCAATAATCAGGGCGACATCGACAACGGACAAACTGTAAGCCAATACCGCCAGCATTGGGAAACGAAGTTTTGCTAACCATTGCGGAAATACGCATTTCCACCACGCTTGCGCCGAACTATAGCCCATCGAGTGACTGACTTTTTCAACCTTATCGACTTTCAATTGCTGAAGGATCGGAATACTCATCAACAATAAAAACGGCACTTCTTTAATCGCTAGCATGATGACCAAACCGAGTGCATGTGGGTCTTTAATCAGCAATGCTAAGTCATTCACCGTTTGTGCATTCGGGTCGTAACCAAACAGTTGGTTGAGAACACGAACGCCCATACCCGTAGGGGCAAATAAGAACGCAAAGCCAATGGCAAACGCGACGTGCGGCATAGCGAGAAGTGGGGAAAGGCTAACTTCAATTTTTCGCCAAAACTTGCTGCCCCAAGACGCCTGTAGAATGGCAAACGTGATGAAGCAAGCCAAGTAGCTACTGAAAATGGCGGAGTAGAAAGTAAGCCCGATGGATGTCCAAACACCTTCCCAATCAAAGACGGCATTGAAGCCATCAAAAGAAAAGTGGTGTAGACCGATAGGAGGTACATAACCGAGCGCAGAGACCACCACTCCAAATAGTCCCGGAATGGTAGGCAAAATACAAACTGCGATAATGACTAAATACAGCGCTCTTAACATGGATTCTTACTAATTCCCGTAGCGTTTCAACCATTCTTTTTCTAACGCCGCTTGCCAACTTGGATGTGGCTCAGCGATAGATTTGAATTGTTGAGTGTTTTTGGCCGAACCAGTTAGGTATTGGTTGCTTAGTACCGAAGGGTCGCCCCAGATGTTTAGGTTACCTTTGCGAGACTGTGCTTCAGGGCTCAATAAAAAGTTTATCGCAACTTGTGCACCAGCACTGGCATTTGTGTTCCAAGGAATCGCTAAAAAGTGGATATTTGAGAGTGCTCCTGCGTCCATTGCGTACGCTTTGGTGCTCTCTGCAAGATTACCGCTCGACTGCGCAGAGAAAACCGCGTTCGGGTTAAAGGTAATCGCCAGGTCAGTCTGACCATCATCTAGTAGCTGAAGGGTTTCTGCTGTACCGCCTGGAAACTGCTTACCACCGCGCCAAGCGACTTTATGGAACTCATCTAGATAAGACCACAGCGGTTGAGTGACTTGCTCAAACGTGTCATCGGTAGCTGGTTGTTGCAGCTCAGGGGCGTTGTTAGACAGTTCAATGAGTAACGCTTTGATAAAGCTTGTGCCATGAAACTCTGGTGGTCGAGGGTAAGTCAGGCGATTCGGGAACGCTTTTGCATAGCTCAGCATTTCTGCGAATGATTTTGGAGGGTTATGGAGGGTTTGCTCGTCATGGATAAACACTAATTGTCCTACTCCCCAAGGTGCTTCTAGACCTTCTGTTGGCTCGGAGAAGTCCACATCAATTGGTAGAGATTTATCCACATATTGCCAGCTTGGCAAACCTTCGACAAAAGGACCAAATAGCAATTGGTTATCCTTCATTGATTTGAAGTTTTCGCCATTGATCCAAACCATATCAACACTACCACCGCTGTTTTTGCCTGCCGCTTTTTCTGCGATAAGTCGAGTAGTGGTCTCAGAAATATCAGTTACTTTAACGTGGTTTAGCGTCACGTTATAACGTGATTTTAGCTCTCTACTCGCCCACTGTATGTAGCGATTAATTTCTTGGCTCCCGCCCCAAGCATGAAAGTAGACGGATTGCCCGTCGGCTTGCTGTTCGATTTTTTGCCATTCACTATTCACTGATGAATCGGCAAAAGAAGGTGTCGCAAAAGTCGTGGCTAAAATGCCAATGCTGCTGAGTAGCTTTTTCATATCTATTCCGTGTTATGTCTTTTGGTTCTTGCTTTCGTTTCTATTGACGTTTTCGCAAGTCGTTCCGCTCTGTTACAAGGATAGTAATTCATCTCTCTCTATTATCAATGCCAATCCCAAACGGAATCACTCATTGATTCAAAGAATTACTCTCAATGTGAAGCAAAACGAAGAAAGGACAAATTTGGTGTCATTTTAGGAGCGGACCGTTTGTTTGAGGATATTCTTTCAAGTAATTGAAAATTATTGTCCCCAGAGATATGAATAGGTTGTTTTACAGAGCAAAATTGATGTCTAAAGCATGGAATTGAGGGCGAAAAGAGAAAGAAAGTTGGCCATTTAAATGACTTTAGCATGCATGACTAACGATTCATCGATGTAAAAAAAGCAGCCGTTTGGCTGCTTTAAGATACTATCTGGTTTACTTAGTTGGGATTAGTTTACCCAGTCACGTAGTGTAAACGTCAATTCGTGATCGGCACTTTTCAGAACAAGACCATCTTTAGTTAGCGTGATATCGCTCCAGTTAGATAGTGTTTGTGTCATTGCGTTTTCGATCTTCATTTGATCTTCCATACACATCTTCATGGTCATGCC